>JBLNDU010000084.1:0-4017 GCA_050261935.1 Nocardioidaceae bacterium
CCGGCGTCTCCTCCGGGAGCCCGGCCTGCAGCCAGGCGTTGCGCCCGATGTTCCAGCCCTGCTCGCCGAGCTGCTGCACGCAGCCGCAGATCACGTCCTCGACCTCGGCGGCCGGGATGCCGGCCCGATCGACGAGCTCCGTCAGGACCGTCCCGAGCATCACGTTCGGGTGGACGTCCTTGTAATAGCCCTTCCCGGGATGCCCGCGGCCGACCGGCAGCCGCGTGGCTTCTACGATGACTACCTCTCGACCCTCTCCGCTGCGCATGCTCTGGCTGCCTCCGAACTCGACGTGCGGCTAGCGTACCCCATCGACTCGTGAGCCAACCACGGCCCCTCAAGCGCCTCGGCGTCGTCGGGAGCGGCGCGATCGGCACAGGGCTGGCGCGGGTGGCCGGAGCACAGCACGACGTCGTCCTGTGGGCCCGCAGCCCCCGCTCGGCCGAGCGCGTCTTCGCGCGCGTGGACGGCACCGCGCGCGTCGTCACGGAGCTCGAGGCGCTGGCCGACTGCGACGTCGTGGTCGAGGCCGTGGTCGAGCACCACCACGTCAAGACCGACATGCACGGCAGGCTCGGCGAGCTGCTGCCGGCGGAGTCGCTCATGTCCACCACCACGTCGTCGCTCTCGGTGGCGGAGCTCGCCAAGGCGAGCGGCCGCCCGGATCGCTTCGCGGGCCTCCACGTCTTCAACCCGGTGGAGAAGATGAAGCTCGTGGAGCTCGCCTTCCCGGAGCAGGCGACGATGGAGACGCGCGAGCGCTTCAGGGCGCTGTGCGACTGGTTCGACAAGACCGCGGTCGAGGTCCCGGACATCGCCGGCTTCGTGGTCAACCGGCTCCTGTTCCCGTACCTGTTCGACGCCGTGCGCCTGCTCGACGAGACAGGGCTCGAGCCGCACGCCGTGGACACCTGCATGAAGCTCGGGGCGGCTCACCCGATGGGGCCGCTCAAGCTGCTCGACTTCATCGGCCTCGACGTGGCGTCGGCGATCGGCGAGTCGCTCGAGCTCGAGGTCCCGCGCCGCATCCACGAGATGGAGCAGCACGGCTACCTCGGTCGCAAGACGGGCCGCGGCTTCTACGTCTACGGCTAGGGCCGGCGGACCGGCGCTCCGCCGGCGTCAGCCGCCCGGCGCGGCCGGCGGGCCGGCGAAGGATTCCCCGTCCTCGCGCGGGCCCGACGAGGGCGCGGGCGCCTCGACGCGGCCCGCGCCCGGCTCGCGCGCCTCCAGGGGCTGGCCCTCGACGGCGGGCGCGGTGGCACGGTCGGGCCGGTCCCGGTCGTGCGTCTCGTGGTCGCGGATCCGCACCGCCTCGACGCGGTTCTCGCGCACCGCCTCGACGCGCAGCGAGTAGCCGTTCGCGCGCACCATGTCGCCGCGCTTCGGCAGCCGCCCCAGCTCGCCGAACACGTAGCCGCCGACCGAGTTGTAGGCGTCGGAGTCGACCGGCAGCTCGACGCCGTAGTCGGACAGGTCGGTGATCGGCACGTGTCCGCGCACCCACCAGTCCCCGTTCGCGAGCCGGCGCACGCCGGCCACGGCCGGGTCGGTCTCGTCCGCGATCTCGCCCACCACCTCCTCGATGATGTCCTCAATCGTCACGATCCCGGCGGTGCGGCCGTACTCGTCGACGACCACGGCCATCGAGACGCGCTCGCGCCGCAGGTCGGCGAGCAGGTCGTCGAGCGGCTTCGTCTCCGGCACGATCAGCGCGTCCTTGACGCAGGCCTCGATCGAGGCGTCCGCGCCGCCCGAGATGAGCCGACGGGCCAGCGAGTTCGAGTGCACGATGCCGCGGATGCGGTCCGTGTTGTCGTCCTCTGTCGCGAGCAGCCGCGTGTGCCCTGAGTCGATGCAGCGCCGCAGCGCCGCCTGCGCCGTCTCCGAGACGTCGACGGTGACGACGGCGGGGATCGGAGTCATCACCTGCCGCGCCTGCTGCTCGTGCAGGTGGAAGACGCCGGACAGCATGCCGGCCTCGCCGGGGTCGAGCTTGCCGCCGTGCGCGCTTCGGGCGATCAGCAGCTTGAGATCCTCCGACGAGCTCACCTCTTCGAGCTGGGCGCGCGGGTCGGTGCCGATCGCGCGCAGCAACGCGTTGGAGGTGCTGTTCAGCAGCCAGATGAGCGGCGCGAGCACGACCCGGAACAGCTGCAGCGGCCGCGCGACGCTGCGCGCGGTGCGCTCCGCGTGCACGATCGAGTAGATCTTCGGCACCTGCTCGCCGAGCGTGATGTGCAGCGCCGTGGTGATGAGGTAGGCGAACGTGAGCGCGATCGCCACCGCCACGCCGTGGCTGAGGACGCCCCCGAGCGGCTCCTCGAGCAGGCTCGCGATCGCGGGCTCGCCCAGGAAGCCGATGCCCAGCGAGGCCATCGTGATGCCGAGCTGGCAGGCCGACAGGTACTCGTCGACGCGCTCGATCTGGCGCAGCGCGAGCGCGGCGCCGCGCCTGCGCGACTGGGCCAGCTGCTCGAGGCGACTCTGGCGGGAGCGCACGAGCGAGAACTCCGCCGCCACGAAGAAGCCGTTTGCCGCGACGAGCACGGCGACGCCGATCAGGAGCAGCAGCTCCGTCACCGGAGCGCTCGCCAGCGGCCGGCCGGCGGTCCCTTCGGGGCGCTACTTCGAGGGGGATCGTCGTCGCGCATCGGCGGCAGGCAGACGGTAGCAGAGGGGGTGGCGACCACCTTGGCGCCCGCCGAGCGACGCTAGGCCGCCAGCGCGTCGATGCGCCGGGCGAGGTCGAAGTCGCGCTCGGTGAGCCCGCCCTGCGAGTGGGTCGTGATCGAGACGGTCACCGTGCGCCACGAGATCGCGAGGTCGGGATGGTGGTTCAGCTCCTCGGCAACCGGCGTCAGCCGGTTCACGAACTCGACGGAGCCCGCGAAGTCGCCGCGGTCGAACCGCTTCGAGATCGCGGGCCCCTCGCGTCGCCAGCCGCTCAGCCCTGCGAGCAGCCGCTCTACCTGCTCGCTCGTCAGAAGTGCCATCGTTCGCTCCCGTGCGGATAGCGTCGCTAGTCCCGTCGGCCACCGAGACGCTGTTCGCGCTCGGCCTCGGCCACGCCGTAGTCGGCGTCACGCACGAGTGTGATTATCCGCCCGGCGTCGAGCGCCTGCCGCGGCTCACGCGCAGCGTCCTCCCCGAAGGGCTCACGGCGGCCGAGATCGACGCCGCCGTGCGCGAGCGCACCGAGCGCGGCGAGGCGATCTACGAGCTCGACGACGAGCTCCTGGCCGGGCTCGACCCCGAGCTGATCGTCACGCAGGCGGTCTGCGCGGTGTGCGCCGTCTCGTTCGACGACGTGCGCGCGCTCGCCGACCGCCTTCCGGGCCGCCCGCGCGTGCTGTCGCTCGACTCCGCGACGCTCGGCGAGGTGCTGTCCGACGTGGCGCGCCTGGCGGAGGCGGCCGGCGTACCCGACGCGGGTCGCGAGCTCGCCGACGCGGCGGCGGACCGGATCGACGCCGTGCGGGTCGCGGTCGCCCGTCGCGCGCGGCCGCGGGTCGCGGCGCTCGAGTGGCTCGACCCGCCCTACGTCGGCGGCCATTGGGTGCCGCAGATGGTCGAGCTCGCTGGCGGCGAGGACTTGCTCGGGCTGCCTGGCGAGCGCTCGCGGGTGGCCTCCTGGGAGGAGCTCGAGGCGGCGGCCCCGGAGGTCGTCGTATCCATGCCCTGCGGGCTATACGCGGAGGAGGCGGCTCGCGAGACGCTCGAGCGACGATCGCGCCTCGAGCCGCTCGGCGCGCGCGTAGTCGCGGTCGACGCGGCGGCGTACTTCTCGCGCCCGGGGCCGCGGCTCGTCGAGGGCATCGAGCTGCTCGGCCACCTCCTTCACCCGGAGCATGTGCCCGCGCCGCCCACGCGCCGCGCGATCGAGTTGGACCTTTCCCACAGCGCGCCCGTCGGGTAGCGGTCGCCGCTCTTCAGGGGCGCGCCGGCTCAGGCGCCGCCGGACGTCGAGATGGCGATCGCGGCCACCACCGAGGCGGCTCCGAGCGCGGCGGCGAG
>JBLNDU010000085.1:0-4586 GCA_050261935.1 Nocardioidaceae bacterium
CCTGCAGGCGCTCGAAGGTGGCGTCGAGATCTTCCGTGGCCAGGAGGAGCATGGCGTAGGTCCCCTTGGCCATCATCTCGGCGATCGTGCGGCGCTCGTCGTCCGTGACGCCGGGATTGGCGCGCTCCTCGATTCCTGATCGGTTTGGTGACCTGTTTCGCCACGCACGGCGGGATCCCAGCCGTCGCCTGCGCCGCGTAGCGCCGGTAGGTGCTCGTCGGCCAGCGCGGCGTACGCGCCACCGGCCGCGAGAAGCTCGTGGTGTGTGCCGCGCTCGGCGACCCGCCCGTCGCTCAGCACGATCACCTCGTCGAAGTCCTCGAGCCCGGCGCACGTGTGAACGATCACCACGATGCCGCGCGGATCGTCGCGGTCGGAGCCGAGCGTCCCGAGGAGGCTGCGGGCGCTCGCGGCGTCGAGGTGGGCGGTCGGCTCGTCGAGCACGAGGCACGCCGCGTCGGCGATGAATCCGCGGGCGAGCGCGACCCGGCGGCGCTCGCCGCCGGAGAGGGCGGCCCCCTCCTCGCCGAGGGGCGTGTCGAGTCCGCGCGGGAGCGACGAGAGCCACGTCCCGAGGCCAACCCGCTCGAGCGCGGCGACTATCTCCTCGTCGCCCGCGTCCGAGCGGCCGATGGCGACGTTCCGGCGGAGCGTGGTGGTGAAGACGTGCGCGTCCTGGCCGACGAGCCGGATCGCATGCCGGACGTCGGACTGATGTGCCCGGCGGAGGTCGAGGCCACCGAAGCTGATGGCCCCGCCCGCGACGTCCACGAAGCGCACGAGCGCTCGGGCGAGGGTGGTCTTGCCTGCCCCGCTCGGTCCGACGATGGCGATCCGATCGCCGGGGGCGACGGCGAGCGAGATGTCTCTCACCACCGGCCCGGTCGCGCCCGGGGGCACGACGGTGACGCCGTCGGCGACGAGCGAGCCGGTAGCCGGTAGCTCGACGGGAGCCGGCGGGTCCGCCACCGGCGGCACGGCGCGCACGACTTCCTCTACCCGCCCCGCAGCGCCGGCGCAGGCAGCCAACCGCCGTGCCGCCTCGCCCAGCGGGATCACCGCCTCGAACGCGCCGAACGCGACCAGCACGACCGCGGCCAGGAGGATGCCGTCCAGCGCGCCCGCCGCGACGGCGTCGGCGCCGATCGCCAGCACGGCGACGAGCGTGAGGCCCTGGAGGGCGCCGCCGAGGGCGGTCGCGACCCCCTGCAGGCGTGCGTCGCGCCCCTCGACGGCGAGCAGCGCGCGATCGGCGGCGTGGATGCGCTCGGCGGCGTCAGCCGTTCGTCCGGCGACGGCCAGCTCGGGCGCGGCGTGCACGACCTCGACGAGCTCGTTCACGAGGCGTCCTCGGGCGGGCGCCTCGCGTAGGCCGCTGCGCCGTGACAGGGTGACCGTCGCCGCGGGTACGAGGACGCCGCCGGCGAGCAGGCCGGCCGCCAGGACCAGTGCGGCGAGCGGCAGCACGATGGCCATGAACCCGCACGCCGCCGCGAGCACGGCCGCCGCGACGAGCGGCGGTGCGATCGCCCGGAGGTAGAGATCCTGCAGCGTCTCGACGTCGCCGACGAGACGGGTGAGCGCGTCTCCCGCACGCGAGCCGGGGACGAGGGGCGCAAGACGCTCGTAGAGACGAACGCGCAACCGGGCGAGCGCGCGCAGCGCGAGATCGTGAGAGGCGAGCCGCTCGCCGTAGCGGAAGCCCGCACGCGCCATCGACAGCACGCGCGTCGCGACGATCAGCGGCATCAGCGCGAGCACCTCCGGCCGCAGCGCGGCGCGGCTGATCAACGTGCCCGAGACGGCGAGCAGCGCCAGCGCCGCGACGATCGCCGCGGCACCCAGCGCCACCGTGAGGGATAGGCGCGCGCGGAGCGGGCCGGTCAGCGTCAGCACGCAGCGGAGCGCACGGGCGCTCGTGCGCACGTCGTTCGATCCGGCCGATGCGATCACGGTGCGACCGCCGCCAGCTCTTCGCCGGCGCTGACCCCGCCGTCGGCCAGCAGGACCGTTCGATCCGCCCTCTGGGCGAGCTCGGCGCGGTGGGTGATCAGCAGGAGCGTGCGTCCGGCCGCCGCTGCCAGCAGCGCGTCGCCGATGGCCGCGGCGGTGACCGCGTCGAGATGCGCGGTCGGCTCGTCGGCCACGATCAGCGGTGCGTCACGTAGGATCGCGCGGGCCAGAGCGACCCGCTGGGCTTCGCCGGCCGACAGCGGCCGGCCGCCCTCGCCGACGCGCGTCGCCAACCCGTCGGGTAGCGCGGCGACGCGCGCGGCGAGCTGCGCGCGCGCCACGGCCTCGATCAGCTCTGAGGGCGACGCTTCCGGCGCGGCCAGTCGCACGTTCTCCTCGAGCGTGGCTGCGAGAATCGTGGGTCGCTGCGGCAACCACGCGATCCGCCGCCGCCACTCGGCGGGGTCGACGTCCCGCAGGTCGACGCCGCCGCATGTCACGCGGCCGGCGCCCGGGTCGAGCAGCCGCAAGAAGAGCGCCGCGGCGGTCGACTTGCCGGCGCCGTTGGGGCCGACGAGAGCCACGTGCTCGCCGGGCGTGAGCGTGAGCGAGAGCCCATCGAGCGCCGGCGGCCGCCGGCTCGGGTACCGAACCACCACGTCCTGCAGCGCGACCGCGCCGCGTGCCGGATCGGGCGCCGGCTCCGGGAACGTGGGGATCGCCACGGCTGCGGGCTCGTCGAGGACGCCGAAGATGCGCTCGGCGGCGACCATCCCGTCCTGGCTGGCGTGGAACTGCTGGCCCAGCAGGCGGATAGGCATGTACAGCTCGGGGGCGAGAATCAGGACGGCGAGGCCGGTCTCGAGGCCGAGCCTGCCCTCGGCGAGCTGGATGCCGACCGTGGCCGCAACCAGCGCAACACCCAGCATCGCGGCGAGCTCGAGCACGAGGGCGCTCAGGAACGCGACGCGGAGCGTGGCCATCGTCTCGCGCCGGAGCGCGTCGGCCGAGCGCTCGATCACCCCGACCTGGGCGGACTCCCGGTCGTGCGCGCGCAGGGTCTCGAGGCCGCGCATCACGTCGAGCAGGTGGGCGCTGAGCAGCGACAGCCGGCGCCAGCGCCGCTCGGTCTTCGCCCGTGCCGCGAGGCCGATCAGCACCATGAACACGACGACCACGGGAATCGTGCCCAGCAGGATCAGGCCGGCGGCCGGATCGCGCGGAAGGACGAACGCGAGCACGACGACCGGGACGGTGACCGACAGGACCGCCTGCGGGAGATAGCGCGCGAACCAGGCCTCGAGCGACTCGACGCCCTGCACGGCGTCGGTCACGAGTCCGCCCGCGCTGCGGTCGGGTGAGCCCGTGGGGCGCACCTCCAGCACGTGGTGCGCGAGCCGCTCGCGCAGCTCGGCCATCACTCGCTGCGCGCCGCGGCGGCCCGACGTCTCGAACGCGCCGGCGCACAATGCCCGCACGACGACGACGGCCGCGAGCGCCGCGACCCAGGGAGCAAGCGACGACGGCCGCTCGCCGTCCATGAAGGCGGACGTGACGACCTTCGCGATCAGGGCTGCCTGCGCCACCACGAGCCCCGCCGTCAGCGTCCCGAGCAGCGCCGCGACCGTGAGCGGCAAGCGGGCGGAGCGCGCGCCGCGAAGCAGGCGTCGCTGGGTCGCGCGGGTGTCCGGCATGACCTACGAGGCGGGCGCGTCGCCGCGCTCGGCGCGGATCACGTCGAGCGGATTGCGCAGCTCAGGGTCGAACTCCTCCGGCGACACCCGCTTGCGGAACACCCAGTAGCTCCAGGACTCGTAGAGCAGGACGACCGGAAGGAGGACCGCCGCGACGATCGTCATCACCGTCAGCGTGTAGTCGGACGACGACGTGTTCGCGATCGTCAGGTCGAACGCCGAGTTCGTGGACGAGGGCATGACCTGCGGGAACAGGTCGACGAACAGCATCGCGAACAGCGCGACGATCCCGGCGGCGCTGAGCGCGAACGCCCATCCGGGCCGGCGGATCAGCGTCGAGGTGGCCGACAGCACAAGCAGCGCGGCGGCCAACACGGCGAGCAGGACGACGAGCGCGTCGCCGCCGGCGACGTCGATCGCCGTCCAGGCCACGAAGGCGATGCCGGCGACGGCGGCGGCCGGTGAGGCCCAGCGGGCCACGGCGCGGGCGCGCTCGGGCAGGTCGCCGCCCGTGCGCAGGCTGAGGTAGATCGCCCCGTGGGCGAGGAACAGCAGCAAGGTGGTCAGCCCGCCGAGCAGGCCGTACGGGTTCAGCAGCGTGAAGAGGTCGCCGGTGAACTCCTGCTGCGCGTCGATCGGCACGCCGCGCACGATGTTCGCCCACGCGACGCCCCACAGCAGCGCGACGAGGAAGCTGGAGACGACCGTGGCCCACTCCCAGCCGCCGCGCCAGCGCGGATCGTCGGACTTGCCCCAGAACTCGAAACAGACGCCGCGCACGATCAGCGCGACGAGGATCAGGAAGAGCGCGATGTAGAAGCCCGAGAACAGGGTCGCGTACCACCTCGGGAAGGCCGCGAAGGTGGCGCCGCCGGCCACGATCAGCCACACCTCGTTGCCGTCCCAGACCGGGCCGATCGAGTGGATGATCGCCCGGCG
>JBLNDU010000086.1:0-2604 GCA_050261935.1 Nocardioidaceae bacterium
CGCGCCAGGAGTCGTAGTTCCAACCCGAGCAGCCGACCCGGACCGCCCGCATCTAGTCGGAGACGAGCGTCTCCTTGTCGCGCGAGGTGAACTCGACCTTGTCCGCCTTCGCCTCCTCGCGGAGCTCCTCCATGCTCCGCGCCCGGGTGCGCCGCTTGCGCCAGTCGAGCGCCGCGATCACCGCCACTCCGATCAGCGCGACCGGCACGGCGACGATCACCGCTCCGCCGCCAAAGGCGAACGACATCGCGACGATGCCGAGGAGGATTGCGACGACGATGACCGTCAGGGGCGACATGCAGGTGAGTTACCCGCGGAGCGACGGGGCAAACTGCGCGCCGGGCCGACCGGCGCTTTCTCAGAAGCGCAGCAGCGCGGCGATCCCGCCGCGCGCGGCGAGTCCTCCCTCCGTCCGGCGCAGGACGAGCACTCCGGCGTCCTGCTGGAGCGTCAGCTCCACCGCCGGCTCCTTGACGTCGTCCACGCGCTCGGTCGGCGTGCCGTCCACCGGGCAGCTCTCGGCGTCCTCGGGACCGACCCAGCCGCACGCAGGGCACTCGCTGCCGGCGGCCGAGAAGCGGGGGTCGAGCACGAGCGTCTCGACGCGGCGCTCGTTCAGCGCCGCCAGCGTGTCCGCGACGCCGGACGCCCTCCGCTCGGGCGCCTCGAGGCGCTCGAGCGCCTCGCGCTCGCGCCTCTCCTCGGCCTCCTCGAAGCAGGGGCGCGCCGCGGCCAGCACCTCCTCGGGGGTCGTGTTCTCCACGTCGACGTCGACGCGGCCGGCGAGCCGCTCCGACAGGTAGCCGTGCAGCGTGCCCTCGAAGTCGGCCGCGACCTCGTGCGGGCCGCCGACGAGCAGCTGGGCGAACGGCCGCCGCCGGAAGTGCCTGAACAGCACGTCAGCGGTGTGGCGCAGGTGGTCGAGCGCCGCGTTGTCGACCGAGCGCTGGTAGCGCGCCTGCGACCAGCCGCCCTGGTCGTGCTGGCCCGGCACGTCGTCGCTCACCGTCGCCACCTGGCGCAGGCCGTCGGGCGAGCCTCGCAGGATGCGCCCCTCGCGCCGGCTGACGAGCGCGACGCACCAGCGATCGCGCTGCTCGAGCGCCGCCAGCGGCATGACGAGCGGCGAGCGGGTGACGCGCGCCTGCGAGGGCACGGGGCGCGGCAGCTTGAGCGTCTCGAAGAGGCCGGTCGGCTCACTCGTGAAGAGCGCGACCGCGTGCGCCCCGTCGGGTGAGAGCTCGTTCTCGAGGAACGTGCGGGCGCGCGCGAGCGAGCCGTGGAGGGCCTTGCGGTCGCGCGGCTCGAGGTCGCCCCGCTCCCGCACCGCGCGCTCGGCCTCGTCGAGCAGCGACCGGACCGCCGTGGCGCGCGCCGGCGGCGAGGGGAACTCGGCTGGATCGAGGTTGAGGTAGAGGCTCAGCACGACCGGGCGCTGCTCGCGAAGCTCGGCGAGCCGCCGCACGGTGTCTCTGTCGGGCGCGGAGGTCTGCATGCGCGCGAGTATGCCTCAGGCGCCTCGCCCGGGCGGCGCGCACGCGCTGCCGGGCAGGTGGCGCGCCCGCGGTGTTACTTCCCACGGGGGCCGGGGTTTGCTACGGTGAGCGGTCCGCCACGGGGCAGGGGCATTTCTTGGCGCGCCGACGTGCGCCAGGCGCTCTGCCCCCTTGTGCGGCCGGACCTGTACTGCTAGACTGTTCGATAAGCGTGGAACTTTCTAACGACACCCTTCAGCAGTTCTTCAACGAAGCCCGACGTTATCCCCTGCTCAACGCGGAGGAGGAGATCGAGCTCGCCCAGCGCATCGAGCGCGGGGACCTCGCCGCGAAGGAGCGGATGATCAACTCGAACCTCCGGCTCGTGATCTCGGTGGCGCGCAAGTACCAGGGTCAGGGCCTGCCGCTCGGCGACCTGATCCAGGAGGGGATGCTCGGGCTCATCCGCGCGGTCGAGAAGTTCGACTGGCGCAAGGGCTTCAAGTTCTCGACCTACGGCACGCTCTGGATCCGCCAGGCGATCGGTCGCGGGATCGCGAACTCGGGGCGGACGGTCCGCCTCCCGGTGCACATCGGGGCGCAGGCGCGCAAGATCTCCGACGCCGCGCGACAGCTCGCGGCTGAGCTCGAGCGCGACCCCACGATCGAGGAGATCGCCACGCGGCTCGAGATGACGCCCGAGGAGGTCGACGAGATCCGCCGCGCCGACCGCGGCCCGGTGAGCCTCGACCAGGGCGTCGGCGAGGACGGCGATACGCCGCTGGGCGATCTGATCTCGCGCGACGGCCCCTCGCTCGAGGAGTCGGTGGCCTCCGATCTCGATAACCAGCTGCTCCGCAGCGCCGTGAGCGCGCTCCCGGAGCAGGAGCGCCACGTGCTGGCGCTCCGCTACGGGCTCGGTGGCGAGCCCGTCGCGCTGCGCGAGACCGGCCGCCGCCTCGGGATCTCGAGCGAGCGGGTGCGCCAACTCGAGGACCGCGCGCTGCGCCGCCTCGCCGAGAAGGGCGAGCTGGCCGGCCTGCGCGACGCCGCCTGAGCGGCCGCTCGGCTCGCGGCGACGCAGCCGGCTGAGGCCTCACCCACCGGGAGTCGGGGCGCCCGCGGCGAC
>JBLNDU010000087.1:0-8266 GCA_050261935.1 Nocardioidaceae bacterium
CCGCCCCGCGCCCGCACCGCAACGACGCCCTCCCGGCGCTCGCCGCCGCCGAGCCCCGCGACCTGTGCGTCACGGTGACGCGCCCACGCCGCGAGCGGCGCCGGGAGCATGTCGAGCGCATGCAGGACGGCGCCGTGCTCGCCAACGCCGGCCACTTCGACGTGGAGATCGACCTGGACGCGCTCCGCGCGCTCGCCCGCGGCCGGGTGCGCGGGGTGCTGCCGCTCGTCGAGGAGCACACGATCGCCCGCGGCCGGCGGATCCACCTTCTGGCCCGAGGTCGGGTCGTGAACCTCGCCGCAGGCGAGGGCCACCCCGCGGCGGTGATGGACATCTCGTTCGCGCTCCAGGCGCTCGCCGTCGAGCACCTCGTGAGGAGCGCCGGCGCGCTCGAGCCGCGGGTGCTCGACGTGCCCGAGGAGATCGACGCCGAGGTGGCGCGGCTCAAGCTCGAGTCGCTCGGCGTCGAGATCGACGCGCTGACGCCCGAGCAGCGGCGCTACCTGTCGGCGTGGGAGGGCTCGTAGGCGGCGCGTCGCCGTCGCCCCGGCTCACGTAGCCGGGCGCAGGCGAGCGAGCAGTCGCCGCCGCCCGCGCCGCGGCGCGACCTCGGCGAGCCGCTCGGCGCGCAGGCGCAGCAGCTCGACGAGCTCGCCGCTCGGGCGGAACGGGTCGGCGATCGCCGCGCCGCCGTCGAGGTCGAGCGCGGCCCAGAGCTCGCGGCCGACGCTCGCGACGAGCGCCGCGCCGCCGGGCGGGCGGCTCGAGTCGAGCGCGGCGAGGCGCTCGAGCGCGGGCCGGTCGCCGGGCTCTGAACGGCGGATCTCGATGCTCTCGGATGCCCTCTTCATGCGAACTCCTTCGCTTGGCTCGTCGAGCGCGACTATCCGCCGCGGCCGCCATAAGATCAAATAGACATCCCTATGGGTCAGGGATAAGCTGCGCTTATGCTCGATGTGAAGGGGCTCTCCGTCCTGCAGCAGGTGGCCACGAGCGGGTCCTTCTCGGCCGCGGCCGAGGCGCTCAACTACAGCCAGCCGGCGATCTCCCAGCAGATCGCCGCGCTCGAGCGCCAGGCCGGCACGAAGCTCGTCGACCGCACTCCGCGCGGCGTGATCCTGACCGATGCGGGGCGTGTGCTGGTCGGACACGCCGAGGCGGTCCTCGAGCGGCTCGCCGCCGCCGAGGCCGAGCTCGAGGCGATGGCGAGCGTGCGCGGCGGGCGCGTGCGGCTCGCCTCGTTCCCAACCGCGGGCGCGGCGCTCGTGCCGCCGGCCGTGCGGGCCTTCCACGAGCGCTTCCCCGAGGTCGAGCTGTCGCTCACCGAGGCCGAGCTTGATCAGAGCATCCCGATGCTGCGCGGGGGGGAGCTCGACCTCGCGCTCGTGTTCGACTTCGAGCACGTCGATCGCTCGCTGTTCGACCGCCTGCTCGAGGGCATCGAGCTCCAGCACCTGCTCGACGACCCGCTCTACCTCGCGCTCGCGAAGGGCCATCCCGCCGCCTCGAGGCCGGTCCTGCGCGCGGCCGACCTGGCGGAGGAGACCTGGATCCACGAGGACGCCGGCAACAGCACCTGCGGGCGCCTGCACCTGGCGGCCTGCGAGGCCGTCGGCCTCGACCCGCAGCGGGTCGCCTTCCAGACCGACGACTACAACGTCGCGCAGGGGCTCGTGGCGGCCGGAGTGGGAGTCGCGCTGCTCCCGGCCCTCGCGCTGACGAACGTGCGCGACGACATCGTGCTGCGCGAGCTCACGCCCTCGCCCGTGCGGCGGATCGCGCTCGCCACCGCCGCGGGCCGCCACCGCTCGCCGGCGACGGAGGCGATGCTCGCGATCCTCGTCGACGTGGCGGGGCGCTTCAGACCGCCGGTCGCCGTCGCCGCCTGAGCGGCGACACCGCTTCCGATCGTCAGGCCGCGCGGGCGCTCTCGACCACTGCGCCGTCGGGCACGGCCAGCTGACCGTCCCGGTCGGCCGACAGCTCGACCCGGCCGCGGCAGACGACGTCGCGCCCGAACCGCACGTCGCCGCGCACGCTGAGCCGCTCGCAGTCGATGAGCGACGGCGCTCCCTCCGGGAAGCGCGCCTCGAAGTCGGCCAGCAGCTTGAAGTGGTCCGGGTCGAGCTCCACGAGCAGCGGGCCGAGGCGCCGCTCGGGCGAGACCACGACGTGCGCCTCGTCTGTGACCACGTAGACGTCCGAGCGCAGCGCGAGCAGGTCGTCCGTCGTCTTGACCGGCGCGAAGCGGTCGCGCTCGACGCGCACGGCGCGCGCGCCCTCGAACACCGCGATCGCCGCCCCCATCGCCGTCTCGAGCTGGTGGACGCGCGGCGACGACTTGTCGCCCGGGTCGACCGTCTTCTCGTTCACGATCATCGGCAGGCCGAGCACGTTGCGGCGCTCGCGCATCACGTCGGCGAGCGTGCGCAGGTTGAGCCACAGGTTGTTCGTGTTGAAGAACCGGTGCCGGTTCACGTCCGCGAAGGCGTCCAGGTCCTCCTCCGGCGTCTGCGCGGACTCGCGCAGCACGAGCCGGCCGTCGCGCACGGCGATGTGCCCGCCCTTGCGGTCCGCCTCCGTGCGGTCGCACACCTCCATCGCGAAGGGCAGCCGCTCCGCGGCGAACCAGCCGAGCGTGCGCGGCTCGAGCAGGGCGCCGAGGTTGTCCGAGTTCGAGACGAACGCGTACTCGTAGCCGCGCTCGAGCATGGCGTCGAGCAGCCCCGAGGTGAGCAGCGCGGTGTAGAGGTCGCCGTGCCCCGGCGGGCACCACTCCTTGCTCGGGTCGGGCGGCCAGGCGACCGGGCGCAGGTCGTCCGTGCGGAGCTTGGGCTCGCGGTTCTGGAGGAAGTCCGGCGGCAGGTCCGACTCGAGGTCGGGGTAGCGCTCGAGCGCGGCGAGCGTGTCGTCGCGCGTGTGGAAGCTGTTCATGAGCACGAGCGGCAGGCGGGCGCCGGTCCGCCGGCGCAGCTCGAGCACCTGGCGGACGATGATGTCGAGGAACGTCAGGCCGTCCCTCACCTCGAGCAGCGACTTGGCGCGCGTCATGCCCATGCTCGTGCCGAGCCCGCCGTTCAGCTTGATGACCACGGCCCGCTCGAGCGCGGCGCCGACCGCGGCCTCGTCGACCTCGAGCCGAGCGGCGTCCGGCACGTCGCTCACGGGCTCGAGCTGGCTCTCCGGCAGCAGCCCCGACACGCCCGCGGCGAGCTCCTCCCAGTAGTGGCGGAAGGCGTCGATCGCGGGCTCGGCGATGCCCGCCCCCCGCATCTTCTCGACGCTCTCGGCGAGCGCCTCCCGCGTCACGGCCGCCATACCCGCGTCACGACCGCCATGCTAGGCGGTCAGGCGTGCGCCGCGTCCTCGAGCCGCTCGCGGCGCCGCTGCTCGGCCTCGGAGCGCGCCAGCGATGCGACGAACAGGACCGCGAGCGCGATCACGAACGACAGCGACTGCTCGACCATCATGATCGCGCCGCCCACGTTCTGGTCCTCGATCGCCGACAGGCCCCAGATCCGCGGCACGTGCTCGTAGTAGTCGTAGAGCACCGAGGTCGACCAGGTCAGGTAGAGCCCGAGCACGGCCAGGCTCGCCTTCGCGGCGGCGAGGTAGGCGACCGGCCAGAGGCCCTGCAGCCGTACGCGCATCGGGATCGGCTGCACGAGCGGCCACCAGAGCGCGACGCCGGCCGCGAAGAACGAGACGTGCTCGAGCAGGTGCACGACCGGGTGCTCGAGCGCGGCGTCGTACAGCGCCGGCACGTGCCAGAGGTACATCAGCGCGATCCAGAGCACGAGGCCGGTGAGCGGGTGCGCGAGCGGCCCGAGCGCCCGCTCGACCGCCACGAGCCGGCGCGTCACGGGGCGCAGGATCACGCGCGAGAGCCCCAGCAGCATGAAGACCGCGGCGATGTCGCCGATCAGGAGGTGCTGGACCATGTGGGCGGAGAACAGGTAGTCGCCGCCCAGGCCGTCGATCGGCGTCGCGACGGCGGCGAGCAGCGCGAGCGTCCCGAGCGCGAAGAAGGCCGCCTGGCGCGGACCGGCGCCGCGCCCGCCGGCCTCGCGGCGCGCCTGGCGAAAGCGCCATACGTAGATCCCGACCAGCAGCGCGATCGGCGCGAGCACGGCCGGATCGGGAAGCCAGTGAAGCTGCGGGTGGCTCAAGCGACGGACTTGTCACGCGGCACGGGCCCGATTGTGGCAGCGGTGCGCCCGCCGTCGCACGCCGCGCGCGAGGCTCTCGGCCAATGTCCATCCCACTCCCGGCCAGCGTCCGCGTGGCGAGGCTCGCGGCTGGGCTGCTCGCCGCCGCGGCGCCGCCGCTGTGCTGGGGCTGCGGGGCGCCGGCCGCGCGCGGCTCTCCGCTCTGCCGCGCCTGCCGGGGCGCGCTGCGCCACCTGGGCGGCGAGCCCGTGCGGCTCGCCGGCGTCGAGACCTGGGCGCCGCTCGCCTACGAGGGCCCGGCCCGGGACCTCGTGCGGGCGCTCAAGTTCCGCGGCGCGGCCGGGCTGGCCGACGCGATGGCCGCGCCGATCGCCGCCCGTGCGCCGGAGCGGCTGCTCGAGGGGGCGACGCTCGTGCCGGTGCCGCTGCCGCCGGACCGGCTGCGCCGGCGCGGCTTCAACCAGGCGGCGCTGCTGGCGCGCGCGCTCGCGGCGCGCAGCGGCCTCGCCGTGAGCGACTGCCTCGAGCGCAGGAAGGCGCCGCCGCAGTGGCGGCGCCCGCGCGAGGAGCGGCTCGTCGCGCTGCGGGGCGGCGTCCGCCTGAGGTCGGGCCGCGCGCCCCCTGCACGGGCGCTGCTGGTGGACGACGTCGTCACCACGGGCGCCACGCTCGCCGCCTGCGCGGCCGCGCTGAGCGCGCCCGGCGCGGCCGCGGTCGCCTACGCGAGGACGACCGGGCGCTGAGCAAGAGCCGGCGAGCTCACGCCGCGGCCTCGGCGACCCCGTCCAGCTCCGGACGGCGATTGCGCGTCGCCCACAGCAGCGGCGCGAGCAGCGCCCGCTGCACGCCGACGCTGAGGAGCGGCGCATGGGCCTCCTGGTCGTAGGCGCGCGCGAGCCTCGCGAGGTCGAACAGGTTGCGCGGCATGCCGCGCCGGTTCATCCGTCCCGCCTGCGCCATCGCGATCACCTCGGCGAGCATCTCCTCCATCGCGAGCGCGGGGCGAACCTCGACGTGCAGCCTGGCCTCCACGTCCCCGGCGTTCGCGAAGGAGTGCGCCACGCCGGGCGCGACCTCGACGACGTCGCCGGGTGAGGCCACCACCTTGCGCAGCCCGAGGCGGAAGCGCATCCGTCCCTCCAGCACCTCGAAGCGCTCCGTCTGGATCGGATGAACGTGGGGGATCGGCACCGCGCCGCCGGGCCGCAGCGCGAAGTCGAACGCGAGCAACTCGCCGCCTGTGCTCGCGGCGGTCTGCGTGAAGGTGAAGCGCTCCCCGGTGACGGGGTTCCCGATGGTCTGTCCGGGCTCGATCATGGCTGCTCTCCTAGGCATTCCAGGCCCCCGCGGCCGCGGCGTGGCGGGCGAAGTCTCGGAAGTCCGTGGGCGGTCGGCCGAGCGCGCGCTGGACGCCGTCAGTCACGTGCGCGTTGCGGCCGTCGAGCACCTCGCCGAACAGGTAGGCGAGCAGCGCGATCAGCTCGCTGGGCACGCCCTGCTCGGCGGCCGCGGCCGCGAACTCCTCCTGGGTTACCGGCACGTAGCGGATCTCGCGGCCGGCGGCCTCACCGATCTCGGCCACCGCGTCGGCGACGGTCAGGAGGCGCGGGCCGGTCAGCTCGTAGAGCCGGCCCACGTGGCCGTCCTCGGCCAGCGCCGCGACCGCCACGTCGGCGATGTCGTCGGCGTCGACGAACGGCTCGGGCGTGTCGCCCGCTGGTAGCGCGACCTCGCCGGCCACCACGGCATCGCGCATGTAGTCCTCGCTGAAGTTCTGCGCGAACCAGGTGGAGCGCACGATCGTCAGCTCGGCGCCGGCGTCGCGCACGGCCTGCTCGGCCCGCTCCGCCTCCACCTCGCCGCGGCCGGCCAGCAACACCAGCCGCGGCACGCCGCGCTCGACGGCGAGGCGAGCGAACGCGCCGACCGTCTCGACGGCGCCCGGGACCGCCAGGTCGGGGTAGTAGGAGACGTAGACGGAGCGGACGCCATCGAGCGCGGGCGCCCACGTCGCCCGGTCGTTCCAGTCGAACGGCGGGTCCGCGCCGCGCGACCCGAGCCGCGTCGGCAGGCCGCGCGCCTCGAGCCGCTCGAGCACCCTGCGGCCGGTCTTCCCCGTGCCGCCGAGGACCAGGATTGGCTTGTGTGTGCTTCTGTCCATGCGTCCAGTGTCGGCCGCGCGAGCAGCGCCGTCTATGACTCCCGAGCGCGAATTCATGCTCGAACGTCCACGGTGCTGGACGCTCGGTGGAAGGACGGGCATACTCCCCGGCCGTGGCGACGCTCGACCCCTGGGCGCCATCCGACCCGCTCGGTGAGGCGCTCCACTTCCTGCGCATGAACGGCGCCTTCTACTGCCGCTCCGAGCTGAGCGCGCCGTGGGGCATGACGCTGATGCCGATGCCCGGCTACATCTGGTTCCACGTGCTCACCTCGGGCGGGTTCTGGCTCGAGGCCGGCAGCGCCGAGCCGACCATGCTGCGGGCCGGCGAGCTCGGCCTCGTGCCGCACGGGGAGGGCCACGTGCTGCGCAGCGAGCCCGGCGTGGAGGCGCCCGGCGTGCTCGAGCTGGAGCGGGAGGCGGTCAGCGACCGCTACGAGATCCTGCGCCACGGCGGCGGCGGAGCGGCCACCACGCTGATCTGCGGAGCCGTGCGCTTCGACCACCCGGCGGCGCGCAACCTGGTCGACCTGCTGCCGCCGATCCTGCACCTCGAGGCCGCCAGCTCACCCGAGCTCGAGTGGATGCAGAGCACGCTACGGCTGATGGCGGCCGAGGCGAAGTCGCTGCGGCCCGGCGGCGAGGCGGTGATCACCAGGCTCGGCGACATCCTGGTCGTACAGGCGATCCGCTTGTGGATCGAGACCGACCCGGCGGCCCGGACGGGCTGGCTCGGGGCGCTCCAGGATCCCCAGATCGGGCGGGCGCTCTCGCTCATTCACCGCGACCCCGCGCGTGACTGGACGGTGGCCGCGCTCGCCGACGAGCTGGCCATGTCGAGGTCGGCCTTCGCGGCCCGGTTCACCGAGCTCGTGGGCGAGCCGGCGATGCAGTACGTCACGCGCTGGCGGATGCAGGTGGCGACGGACGCGCTTCGCGAGGAGGGCTCCACCGTCGCCGAGTTGGCCAGCCGGCTCGGCTACCGCAGCGAGGCGGCATTCGCCCGAGCCTTCAAGCGAGTCATCGGGCTGCCACCCGGAGCTATCAAGCGCGAGCCGAGGCCGGAAGCCGCCGCCGCGCTGATCTAGACGCCCGGAGGACCTCGGGCCCGCCCGCCCACCTACTGCCCTGGAGGGTGACCCCGTGCCGATCAGGCGCGTCATCGTCGCCTCGAGCCTCCCATCCCGGCGGGCCTGCTGGCACCCGACCCGGGCGACGACTACCATCCGGACACACCCGCGGACACCTAGGAGGGCCCGATGCGGATCGAGATCAAGGGTCGCAACGTGACGGTGGGGGACGACCTGAGGACGCGCGTCGAGCGCAAGTTCGAGAAGGTCGCGCGGCAGGTCTCGCCGCTCGCCTCGATGGAGATCGAGCTCAAGGAGGAGCGCAATCCGGCGATCAAGGAGTCGCAGGTCGCCGAGGCCACGCTCCACCTCAAGGGCGTTACGTTGCGCGCGCGGGACCGCGCGAGCGACATGGCCGCGGCCGTCAACCTGGTGGCCGAGGACCTGGCCCGGCAGGTCAAGCGCCACCGCGACAAGCGGCGCGGCCGGCGCGGCGCCCCGGCGTCGGAGCCGGCGGTCCGCGAGGCCGAGCTCGAGACGCCGCCCAGCTGGGTGTCGCCGTAGGCGTCAGGGCGGCCCTCGCGCTTCGCGAGCCCGCTCGCCGGCCACCCGCCCATTGCTACCCTCGCCGAGATGTCGATCATCGACCGCGCGCTGAGGGTCGGCGAGCAGAAGAAGTTCAAGGAGTTCCAGCGCAACGTCGCCTGGATCAACGAGTTCGAGCCGGAGCTCGAGCTCGAGTCGGATGAGGAGCTGCGCCAGCGCTACGAGCACCTGCGCGAGCGCCACTTGAACGGCGAGGAGCTCGACGACCTCCTGTTCGAGTGCTTCGCGATCACGCGCGAGGCCTCGAAGCGCGCGCTCGG
>JBLNDU010000088.1:0-3139 GCA_050261935.1 Nocardioidaceae bacterium
CTCCGAGACCGACTGCCCCTCCGCGCAGGTGATCTCCCGCACGACGCCGTCGTCCTCGGCCTCGACCGGCATCTCCATCTTCATGGACTCGAGGATCACGAGCGTGTCGCCCTCCTCGACCGCCTGGCCCACCTCGCACTCGATCTTCCAGACCGTGCCGGTGATGTGCGCCTCGACGTCGCTCAAAGGTTCGCCTCCTCCTGCTTCGCGGCGATGGGGGCGCCACCATAGCGCCCGCGCCAGCCGGCGCCGGGGCGAGTAACCAAGCCCCCCGGAGCGGGTAGCGCCGGTTATGTCGATGAAGCCCCAGGTCTACAAGGACGAGCGCCCTCCCGGCTACTTCACCCGCTTCCACGAGCGGACTCGGAGCCGGCGGCCGGACTGGGTCTACGACGTCGCGCGGCTCGTGCTCACCCCGCTGATGGTCTTCGTGTTCCGCAACCGCTGCATCGACTCCGACAGGGTGCCGCGCGAGGGCGCGGCGATCATCGCCCCCAATCACTTCTCGTCGCTCGACCACTTCCTGGTGGCGGTCTACCTGCCGCGCAAGGTGCACTTCATGGCGAAGTCGCAGCTCTTCAAGCGGCCCATGCAGTTCATCTTCACGCACGGCGGCGTCTTCCCCGTCCGCCGCGGCCACCGCGACGAGGAGGCGTTCGTGACCGCGCGGGACGTGATCGGGCGCGGCGAGCTGGTCGTGATGTACGCCGAGGCGGGCCGCTCCCGCACCGGCGAGCTCGGCGAGCCACGCCCGGGGCTCGGCCGGTTAGCGCTCGAGACGGGCGCCCCGATCGTGCCGACCGCGATCGCCGGCTCGGAGAAGGCCCGCAACTGGATCCGGCTCCGGTTTCCCAAGGTGACCGTCAAGTACGGCGCGCCGCTGCGCTTCGAGCGCGTCGAGTCGCCCACGCGGGAGCAGTCGCAGGCGGCCTCGGAGCACGTCTTCGAGGAGGTGCGCAAGCTGTACGAGGAACTGCGCGGCCAGGGCCGCCGCGGCGCCGTGCAGTCGGCGCGGGCAGCGCGCCGCCCCGAGGCCGCCGGCAGGCGCACCGCCGTGCCGCGCTCGTAGACCGCCCCGGCGGCGGGCGCCCTCAGTCGTAGACCGGCTGCAGGCGCCGCCAGGCGTCCATGTCGTGGCCCGGCACGATCAGCGCGTCCGGCCGCTCGCGCGCGTAGAGCTGGAGCTCGCGCAGCGAGCGCCGCCAGCGGTGTTCGTCCTGCATCCGGTACGGCGGGACTCCCTCCGACAGCGTCCGCTCGAGGTAGATCGCGTCGCCCGCGAGCAGCGCCTCGCGGCCCTCGAGCCGCAGGACGACGGACATGTGGCCGGCGGTGTGGCCGGGCGTCGAGACGAGCCGCACGCTGCCGTCGCCGAACACGTCGACCGAGCGCCCGAAGGTCGAGTAGGAGGATGTGTCGGGTGAGTCGAAGTCGACGCGCCGGTAGTCGAAGGCGTGGTCGAACTGGCGCCGCCGATAGCCCTCGAGCGCGGCTCGGAGCGGGCCGCTCGTCGTGGCGGCGCGCCACTCGCGGGCGTCGACGAGGAAGGTCGCGTCCGGGAACTCCGAGATCGCGCTCGCGTGGTCGACGTGCAGGTGGGTCAGCACGACGAGGCCGAGCGCGCGCGGGTCGAGCCCGCGCTCCCGAAGCTGGACGGGCGCCGCCTGCTCGGGCCGCATCTCGATCCGCCTGAACGCCGCGGTCGCGGCGCGGCCGAGGTTGGCGCGCGGGCGCACTGCGACCGAAGGGTGGAGCCCCGTTTCCACGAGGAGCGCGCCGGCGTTCGGGTGCTCGATGCAGAACGCCGGGATCGGGATCCGTTGCCAGCGCTCGTGCGGTACGCGCACGGCGAGCGCGCGGGGGCCGGCCAGCCGGCGGGGAGGGCGCGCGAGCCAGTCGGTCGGGAACAGCGCCGTGCCGGTCAGGAGCGGATGGAGGCGCACCGTGGCTCCGCGGCGGCCGCCCGGCAGCGGCAGGAGCGCCGGGCGTGGTTCGGCCGCGGTCGGCATCGGGCATGACGATAATCGCGCGACCACGACCGCGAGAGGTGAGCCGATGACACACCATGAGCCCGAGCCTCGCTCGTCCGGATCCGGACCTTCGTCGGAGCGGCCGCTGGAGGGCCTGCGCGCGGCGGTCGCCGTCGGCCCGCTGTTCGAGGACGTGGAGGCGCTCTACCCGCTCTACCGCCTGCGTGAGGCCGGCGCGGCCGTCGGGGTGATCGGCGCCGAGGAGGGCGCCACGGTGGCCGGCAAGAAGGGGCACGAGCTCGAGGTCGAGGAGGCCGCCGCCGACGTCGCGGTCGACGACCTCGACCTGCTGGTGATCGCCGGCGGCTACGGCCCCGACAAGCTGCGCACCGACCAGGGGATGCAGCGGCTCGTGCGCGAGCTGGACGAGCGCCGCAAGCCGATCGCCTTCATCTGCCACGCGGGCTGGGTGCCCGCCTCGGCCGGCATCCTCGCCGGTCGCCGCGTGACCTCCGTCCCGGCGATCGCCGACGACCTCCGCAACGCCGGCGCGAGCTGGGAGGACGCCGAGGTCGTGGTGGACGGCAACCTCGTCTCCTCGCGGCGGCCCGACGACCTGCCGGCCTTCATGCGGGCCACGATCGAGGTGACCGCCCGGGCCGGGGCGCCGGCGTAGGCGCTCCCGGCCGGCGCGCTCCTCAGCGCCGCTCGACGATCGCCAGCAGGCTGCCCGCGACGAGCCCGAAGGTGGCGTGGCCGACGACGCCGCGCAGGTGGCTCTCCACGGGGTAGGCCGTGAACTGCGAGATCGCGGTGCCCTCGTCGACGACCACGAACGCCGCCGTGCCCATGGCCAGCCCGGCCGCGAGTGGCCGCACGCCGCGCCGGACGAGCGCCGCGGCCGCCATCCCGTAGAGGGCGCCGAACGTGCGGTGGACCGCGAGCCCGACGCGGCCCGCCTGCTCGTCGCCGAGCTCCCGCCCGAGCGCGCCACCACGCCCTCTGCCGAGTTGCACGAGCGCCCCGCCGGGGGCTATCTCCCCCTCGGGGCGCCGCGACACCTCGCTCTGGCGCGCGTGGAACCAGCTCGTCGCAGCGTCCATCGTCCTGCTCGCCGCGTAGCCGGCCAGCGCTCCCACCGCCACGTTGCCGCTCATGCTCACCTCGCT
>JBLNDU010000089.1:0-3463 GCA_050261935.1 Nocardioidaceae bacterium
CGTCGCGGAGCCCGGCGATCAGCTCGAGCAGCGCCTCTCCCGCGCTCCGGATCGGGGCCCAGCCGAGCTCCTCGCGCGCCCTCCTCGTGGCCATGATGGGCACCGCCAGGCCCATGTCGAGCCAGCCCGGCTCGCTCGGCTGAAGGCGGAGCCTGAAGCTGGCGGCCGCCGCGGCGCGCAGCGCGGCGGCGGGCACCGGCACCGGCCTCGCGCCGAGCAGGCGGCCGAGCTCCGGCGGATCGAGCACGGGCTCGGCAGCGAGGTTGAAGGCGCCGCGCGCGTCGCTCACGATGGCGCGCCGGTAGGCGTCGCCGACGTCGTCGCCGTGGACCGCCTGGAAGCGGAGCCGCTCGAGCGCCGGCACGACCGGGATCAGCCCGGGGCGCAGAAGCGGGCTCGGCAGCAGCGGCTCGACGAACAGCCGCCTGATCTCTGCGGCGGCCTCGCGCTTGAACACGAGCCCCGGTCGCATCCGCACGACGCGCACGCCCGGCCGCTCCTCCTCGAAGCGGTCGAGCAGCCGCTCCACCTCGGCCTTGTGGCGGGCGTAGAAGGAGCTCCGGATCCCGTCCGTGGGCCACGACTCGTCGACGCGACGGTCCTTCGGGCCCGGCGAGTAGGCGCCCACCGAGGACGCGTACACGATCGCGCCGACGCCGGCGTCGGCGACGGCGCGGAAGACGCGCGCGCTGCCGTCGACGTTGACGGCGCGCAGCAGGGCGTGGTCGCGGCCCGGCTGGATCAGCCAGGCCAGGTGCACGACGACGTCGGCGCCCTCGAAGTGGGGGCGCAGATCGTCGCTCGTGAGGTCGGCCGAGCGCCACTCGACCTTCGCCACCGGGCGCTCCGGCAGCCGCCGGGCGAGGCCCACCACGGAGTCGACCTCGGGCTCGTCGGCGAGCGCCCCGAGCAGGCTCGTGCCGACGTTCCCACTCGCCCCTACGACGACTACGCGCACGAACTACAGGATGAGCTCATCGGCGAAGGACCGCCGCTGGCGGGCGGGCGCCCGGGGCGCCTTGCTCGCCGGACGGCAGCCCTCGGTGGGCCGGGCGCGCGTGTGCCAGACCATCCACCAGCCGACGTGGCCGACCGCCGAGGCGGCGGACAGGAGGGTGCCCGGACTGCGGGCCGCCCCGCCGATCAGACCGCCTCCCCGGCTGGGGCGCCATCCGCTCACGGTCGGAGCCGTACCCGCCGCCGTGTGAGCCAAAACCCTCGCCCCTGCCAGGCCGGGCCGAGACCTCCTCATGCGGCCCGCCTCGCGGCTCGGCCCTCGGCGTCGACCGCGGGGAGCAGGGCGAGCGCGGCGAGCACGTCCTCCACCTCGATCGCGAGCAGGCCCGGGTCGGGGCGCTCGCCGTGCGGGTCGCCGCTCCACCCGCGCCAGAGCACGCGGTGGCGAGGATTGCCTGGGGGCGGCCCCCACTCCGACGGCGCGCTCGGGCCGAACAGCACGACGGACGGCGTGCCGAGCGCCGTGGCGAGATGCGCCACGCCCGTGTCGCCGCAGACGACCCGCGCGGCGGCCGCGACCACGCCCGCGAGCTCGGACAGGTCGGTGCAGCCAGCGAGGACGTGGGCGCCGGGCGGCCCGGCGGCCGCCGCGACCGAGCGGGCCAGCTCGACCTCGGCGGGCCCGCCCGTGACCACGACGCGCCGCCCGGCGGACGCCTCGGCGCGCGCGACGGCGGCGAAGCGGCTGACGGGCCAGCGGCGCGCCGGGTAAGCAGCGCCGGGGTGGATCAGCGTGGCGCCGCGCGCCCGCTCCACGAGCTGGGGTGCGCAGGCCGGGGGCTCGAGCGCGAGCCGGGAGGCATTCGCCGGCACCCCGCTCTCCTCGAGCAGCCGGCACCAGCGGGCCGCCTCGCGCTCGCCCGGGCGCCAGCGCGGCGAGCCGCGGGTCTCCGGGAGCTCGGGGTGCTCGAACCAGATCGTGCGCCGCGGCCGCGCCGCGCTCAACAAGCGGTGGCTCTGCGGTCCCCTCCCGTGCAGGTTCACGGCCAGGTCGGCGCCTCCCAGTGCGGGAGGCAGCGGCTCGAGCTCGCGCACGTGCTCCACCCGGTGGACGGCGCCGGTCAGCGCGGCCAGCGGCGCCAGCGGCGCCGGCGCCGCGAGCACGCGCTCATGCTCAGGGAAGGCGTCGGCGAGCGCGCGGAGCGCGGGCACTCCGGTGAGCAGGTCGCCGACGCCGAGCGCCCGCAGCACGACCAGCTTCGGCGGGTGGGCTAGGGCCATGACGGCTCGGTGGGCGGCGCCACCACCAGCTCGCGCACCTCGCTTCCGCGCGGCCGGAGCAGCGCGAACAGCACCGCGGCGGCGACCTCGTCCGGCCGCTGGAGGGCGGCTTCGGGCCCGGGCCTGTACTGCTCGTCGCGGCCGTCGAAGAAGCTCGTCCGCATGCCGCCGGGAACGAGGCAGGTGACGCCAACCCGTCCGGCCGTCTCGGCCGCGAGCGCGCGCGAGAAGCCGACCACGCCGAACTTGCTCGCGCAGTAGGCGGTCGCATCGCTCAGCGCCCGCAGGCCCAGCGTCGAGGCGACGGTCACGACCCTGCCGCCCGAGCGCTCGAGATGCGGGAGCGCGGCCCGCACAACGGCGGCGGTCGCCAGCAGGTTGACCGCCACCACGCGCTCCCAGGTCTCGGCGGGCACCGAGTCGATGCGCCCGGGCATATCTATGCCTGCGGCGGTGACCACGGCGTCGAGGCCGCCCCCGCGCGCCGCCGCCCGCTCGACGCCCGCCTCGGCGGCGCGCGTGTCCGCGAGATCGACGAGCTCGTGCGCGAAGCCGTCGTCCGGCGCTCTCAGGTCGAGCACGATGGGCGTGCCGCCGGCGTCCGCCACGGCGCGCGCGACCGCGGCGCCGAGGCCGGAGGCGCCCCCCGTTACGAGCACGTTGCCGAGCTCAGCCACCGAGCCCTGCGGCTTCGATGAGGCGCGTGGACGAGCGACCCTCGAGGTAGGGCAGGATCACCGCGCGACCGCCCCAGCGGCCCAGGACCCGCGCCTCCGGGAGCTCCACGCCGTGGTAGTCGCCGCCCTTCGCCCACACGTGCGGACGCAGGCCCTCGAGCGCCCGCTCGGGCGTGTCCTCGTCGAAGACGACGACGGCGTCCACGCAGCCGAGCGCGGCGAGCACTGAGGCGCGGTCGTCCTGCGACACGAGCGGGCGCCCGGGGCCCTTCAGGCGCCTCACGGACGCGTCGGAGTTGAGGCACACCACGAGGCAGTCGCCGAGCCGGCGCGCCGCCTCGAGCGTGCGCACGTGCCCCGCGTGCAGCAGGTCGAAGCAGCCGCCGGTCGCGACCACCGCGCCGCCGGCCGCCCGCACGCGCTCGACCACGTCGAGCCCGCTCGCGTCGCCCTCCGCGACCGCGTCGGCGCGCGTCTCGCGCAGGGCCCCGCCGGCGCCGCCCGCCGCCACGAACGCAGAGGCGCACGAGACCGCCGCCCGCACGGCG
>JBLNDU010000090.1:0-2504 GCA_050261935.1 Nocardioidaceae bacterium
GCCCGAGCCCGCTCCGCTCGCGCGCGGCCCGGACCCGACCGAAGCCAGGTGTGGCGAGCCCGTGCAGACCGTTCGGCGGCGCGCTACTCGCGGACGATCAGGAACGTGCCCGCGGCGAGCAGCGCGACGCCCGCCACCCGCGGCCAGCTGAGCGGCCGCTCGTCGAGGCCGAGCACACCGAGCCGGTCGAGCGTGACGGACATCGTGAGCTGGCCCGCGATCGTGGCGGCCGTGACGCCGCCCGCGCCGAGCGTGCGAACCGCGACCAGGGCCGTGGTCACGTAGACGGCGCCGAGCACGCCGCCGATCAGGTAGTACCAGGACAGGCCTCGGAGCTGCCCGAGGTCGCCGAACGCGCCGCCGAACAGCAGCGTCACGGCCACGAGCGCCGCCAGCCCGATCGCGAAGGAGACGCTGGCAGCCGCGAGCGACCCGACCTCCTTGCCGAGCGTCGAGTTGATCGGCGCCTGCAGCGCGATGAAGCCACCCGCGACGACGGTGGCGAGCACGGCGCCGCCGCCCGACACCTACTTGGCCTCGAGCCAGTTGTCGCCCACCCCGAGGTCCACGCCGAGCGGCGGGTCGAGCTCGAAGGCGTCCGCCATCTCACGGCGCACGATCTCGGCGGCGGCGTCGACCTCCCGGTCGGGCGCCTCGAACAGCAGCTCGTCGTGGATCTGGAGCACGAGCCGGGTCTCGAGCCCGGCGCCGCGCAGCGCGTCGCGGCAGCGCACCATCGCCACCTTGATGATGTCGGCGGCCGTCCCCTGGATGACCATATTCACGGCGAGCCGCTCACCGAGCATGCGGGTCTGGCGCTGGCGGGCGCGCAGCTCCGGGATGCGACGGATGCGCCCGAAGAGCGTCGTCACGTATCCCTCCTGCTTCGCGCGCTCGATCGTGGCCTCGATGAAGCCCTTGACGGCCGGGAAGCGGGCGAGGTAGCGGTCGATGAACTCCTGCGCCTCCTCCTGCGGGATCTGCAGCCGGTCGGCGAGCCCGAAGGCCGACAGCCCGTACACGATCCCGTAGTTGACCATCTTCGCCTTCGAGCGCGTGCCGGGATCCGGCTTCGTGCCCTCCTCGCCGAGGATCCACGCCGCCGTGGCGGTGTGCACGTCCTCTCCGCGCCGGAAGATCTCCTTGAGCGCCTCCTCACCGGCGATGTGGCTGAGCAGGCGCAGCTCGACCTGCGAGTAGTCCGCCGAGATCAGCTTGCGCCCGGTCTCGGCCACGAAGCAGGCGCGTATCTCGCGTCCGAGCTCGGTGCGGATCGGGATGTTCTGCAGGTTGGGGTCGGTGCTCGACAGCCGCCCGGTCGTCGTGGCCGTCTGGTTGAAGGTCGTGTGCAGGCGGCTCTCCGAGTCGACCAGCTCGGGCAGCGCCTGGAGGTAGGTCGACTCGAGCTTCGTCAGCTCGCGCCACTCCTCGACCCTCGGCACGATCTCGTGCTCGTCCCGGATGGCCGCCAGCACCCGCGCGTCGGTCGAGAAGCCGGTCTTGCCGCGCCGCTTGCGCGTGAGCCCGAGCTTCTCGAACAGGACCTGCGCCAGCTGCTGCGGCGAGCCGATCGTGAACTCCTCGCCCGCGAGCGTCCACACCTCGCGCTCGAGCTGCTCCGCCTGCTCGCGCACGCGCTCCGCGATCCGCCGGACGGCGGGCACGTCGAGCTTGACGCCGGACCGCTCCATCTCGATCAGCACCTCGACGAGCGGCAGCTCCACCTCGCGGAACAGGCGCTCGAGCCTGTCGGCGCGCAGCCGCTCCCGCTGGCGCAGCGCGAGCGCGCGCGTGACCACCGCGCGCGCCGCCACCCCGTTCGACTCCCCCTCGACGCGCGCGCCGAGCGCCTCGTCGTCCGCGAGCTCGGCGAGCGGGTAGCCGCGCCGCGCCGGATCGATCAGGTAGGCGGCGACCATCGTGTCGTGCTCGAGCGGCGGTGAGGCGCAGCTCGCGTCGGCCGTGGCGATCGACTTCCAGTCGTGCGCGACGAGGGGGCGCTCGCCCCAGGCGAGCACCACCGCCGCCGCCGTCTCCGCCTCGCCCACCAGCACCTCGTCGCCGCCGGCGTAGGCGGCGAAGCGCAGCGGCCGCGCCTCGAGCTCTCCGCGCGCGGCCGCGGCGGCAACGCCGGCTGGCGTCTGCCCGGGCGCGGCGGCGCTCGGCGGGGCCAGCTCGAGCCCGGCGGCGTCCTCCTCGAGACCAGCGTCCCGGAGCTCGAGCTCGGCGGCGTCGTCCTCGAGCCCGGCGGCATCCTCGAGCCCGGCGGCATCCTCGAGCTCGGCGGCATCGTCCCCGAGCTCGGGCTGGGAGGCGTCGAGCTCGGGCGCCTTGAGCGGCTCGTGGCTCAGGTCGAGCTCCGGCGCGCGCTGGACGTCGGCCTCCTCGGGAGCTGCGGCGTCCTCTCGCTCGGAGCCCTCCGCTCCGAGCGTCGCTGCGGCCTCGGGCGCAGCGCCTTCGCCCGCGGGCGCCGCGGCGTCATCAGGCGCCGGCGCCAGCTCGAC
>JBLNDU010000091.1:0-6746 GCA_050261935.1 Nocardioidaceae bacterium
AGCGGAAGCTGCTGCCGGCCATCTACAACCTGGCGCACGAGGGGGCGCTGCCCGAGCGCTTCAACGTGATCGGCGTCTCGCGCTCCGACATGACGCATGACGCGTACCGCGCGATCGCGCGCGAGGCGATCTCGGCCGGCTCGCGCCGCAAGCCCGACGAGCAGGTGCTCGACGGCCTGCTCCGCAACCTGCGCTACCTGTCGGGCACCTTCGACCTCGACGACGTCTTCCGCCGGCTCGACGCGGCCGCGCGCGAGTTCGACGACGAGGCCGGCATCGCCTTCAACCGCGTCTTCTACCTCTCGACCGCGCCGTCGTTCTTCCCGGTGATCGTCGAGAAGCTGGGCGAGCACGGGCTCCAGCGCCGCGAGGGCGCCGACGTGCGCTGCGTGATCGAGAAGCCGATCGGCACGAGCCTGGCCGAGGCGCGCGAGCTCAACCGCCGCTTCCTCGCCGTGTTCGACGAGCTCCAGGTGTTCCGGATCGACCACTACCTGGGCAAGGAGACGGTCCAGAACGTGCTGGCGTTCCGGTTCGCGAACGGCATGTTCGAGCCGATCTGGAGCCGCAACTACATCGACTACGTGCAGATCACGGTGGCGGAGGACGGGGGCATCGGCTCCCGCGCCGGCTACTACGACAGCGCCGGGGCGCTCCGCGACCTCGTGCAGAACCACATGCTCCAGCTCCTGACGCTGCTCTGCATGGAGCCGCCTGTCACCTTCTCCGCCGACGACGTGCGCGGCGAGAAGGTGAAGGTGCTTCACGCGATCGAGCCGCCCACGGCCGCCGTGGTGCCCGACATGACGGTCCGCGGCCAGTACGGGCCCGGGATGTCCGCGGGCGAGCCGGTGTGCGGCTACCTGGAGGAGGACGGCGTGCCGGACGACTCGACGACGGAGACCTACGTGGCGCTGCGGCTCGAGGTGGACAACTGGCGCTGGGCGGGCGTGCCGATCTACCTCCGCACGGGTAAGCGCCTCGCGCGCAAGGTCACCGAGATAGCCGTGACGCTCAAGCCCGTGCCGCACCTCGCCTTCCAGGCCGAGGGCTCGATCGGCGTGCAGCCCAACCAGCTCGTGCTGTCGGTGCAGCCGAACGAGGGCGTGTCGCTCTCGCTCGGCGCCAAGATCCCCGGCACGCGGATGTCGATCCGGCCGGTGAACATGGAGTTCCTCTACGGCACTTCGTTCCTGTCGCAGTCGCCCGAGGCCTACGAGCGGCTGATCATGGACGCGATGCGCGGCGACGCCACGCTCTTCACGCGCGACGACGAGGTGGAGGCGCAGTGGCGGATCATCGACCCGATCCTGGCCGCCTGGGCCGACGGCGTGGAGCCGCTGCCCCAGTACCCGGCCGGCAGCGCCGGTCCCGTCGAGGCCGACGAGCTGCTCCGGGAGGGGCAGCGCTGGCGCGCGATCTGATGGCCGACGAGGGCTACTGGAGCGCCGAGGACACCACGCCGGCCGCCTGCGAGGCCGCCCTCCGCCAGCTCCTCGTCGAGCAGCACGCGCGCAGCGCCGCCTACGTGCCGGCGCGCGTCCTCAACCTGGTCGTGGTGCTCGACCACGAGTGGCGCGGCGAGGTGCTCAACCGCCTCGAGCGCGTCGGGCGCTACCACGCCTCGCGCACGATCCTGTGCTGCGTCAACCCCGGCCGTTCGACGATCGACGCGGTCATAACGGTGTCGAGCGAGGGGGAGCCGAAGCCGGGCGAGTTCGCGGAGACGCACGAGCGCGTCGTGCTCGAGCTTGGCGAGGAGCACCTCGCGGGGCTCGACACGATCGTCGACCCGCTGCTCGCGATGGACCTGGCGACCGTCTGCTGGTCGCCGCACGGCCATCGCATCGACCGGATGGTCGGCCGTGCGCAGGTCTTCCTGCTCGACTCGGTCGCCGAGCCCGACCCGGCCGCCGCCGTGGACCGGGCGGGCGAGCTCTCCGAGCGTGGCTACGTCGTCGACCTCGCCTGGCTGCGATCGACGCCCTGGCGCGAGCGGATCGCCGCGAGCTTCGACCCGCCCGAGTGGCGCGCCGAGCTCGATCGGATCGGCGCCGTGACGGTCCGCCACCACCCGGACTCCGCGGTCGCGGGCCTGCTCTTCCTCGGCTGGCTCGCCGCGCGCCTCGGCTGGGAGCCGCGCCCGCTCGCGGCGGAGGACGGCGTGCTCCGCGGCAGCGCGCGGGCGGCCGGCCGGGAGGTGAGGCTGGCGCTCGAGCGCGACGCCCACCAGAGCGTTCCCGGCCTGTCCGGCGTGACGGTCGAGACTGCCGCGGGCGTGTCGCTCGCGCTCGACCGCGGCCCCGGGGGGCTGCACGCGCGCCGGCGCGCACGCAACGGGCGCGAGTCGGCCTGGACCGTGCTCGGCGCCTCGCGCGGCGAGCCGGGCGTACTCGGCGAGGGCATCCGCCAGGCGCTCCTGCGCGACCCCACCTACCGCCCCGCGCTGGGCGCGGCGGCCGGGCTGCTGCCGTGAACGTCGAGGTGCTCGACGACCCCGCCGCGGCGGCGGCCGAGCGGATCGCCGCGGCCTGCCGGAGCGGCGCGAACGTGGTCCTGACGGGCGGCTCGACGCCGCGCGCCGCATACGAGCGGCTCGCGACGATGGGGCTCGACCTCGGCGGCGTGCGGTTCTGGTTCACGGACGAGCGCTGCGTTCCGCCCGAGGACGAGCGCTCGAACTTCGGCATGGCGCGCGAGGCGTGGCTCGGACGCGCCTCGGGCGTCGGGGCGGTGCATCGGATCGAGGGCGAGCTCGGCCCGCACGCCGGGGCGGCGCGCTACGCCGAGGCGCTGCGCGCCGGCTTCCCGGAGGCCGCCGAGTGGCCGCGGATGGACCTCGTCCTGCTCGGCCTGGGGCCCGACGCCCACGTCTGCTCGCTGTTCCCGGGCCAGGCCGCGATCCGCGAGCGAGAGCGCTGGGCCGTGGGCGTCGAGCGGCCCGGCCTCGAGCCGCGCATGCCGCGCGTGACGCTCACGCTCCCGGTCGTGAACGCGGCGCTCGAGCTCGTCTTCCTCGTCACCGGCGAGGACAAGGCGGAGGCCGCCGCGCGTGCCTTCACGGGCGGCCCCGACCCCGACGCCCCCGGCAGCCTCGTGCGCCCGGCCGACGGCTCGCTCACCGTGCTGCTCGACCGCGCGGCGGCGGCGCGGCTCTGATGCAGAACGTGCGCGACAGCGCCGCCCGGCGCACCGGCTTCCCGCCGATCGCCGACTACGGCTTCCTGTCCGACTGCGCCACGTGCGCGCTCGTCGCTCCCAACGGCACCGTCGAGTGGCTCTGCCTGCCGCGCTTCGACTCGCCAAGCGTGTTCGGCGCGCTGCTCGACCGCGACGCCGGACTGTTCAGGCTCGGCCCGGCGGACATGCAGGTGCCGGCCTCGCGCCGCTACCTGCCCGGCACGATGGTGCTCGAGACGAGCTGGGGCACGCGCGGCGGCTGGATCATCGTGCGCGACGTGCTCCTGATCGGCCCCTGGCACCACGAGCACGAGCGCTCACGCACCTACCGGCGCTCGCCGACCGACTACGACGCCGACCACGTGCTGCTGCGGCTCGTGCGCTGCGTGAACGGCGAGGCGCAGACGCTGCTCGACTGCGAGCCCTGGTTCGACTACGGCCGCGCGCCGGCCGAGTGGGAGTACACGGCCGGGGGCTACCACGAGGCGGTCGCGCGCTGTGAGGGCGAGCAGCTCGAGCTGCGGCTCACGACCGACATGAACCTCGGCTTCGAGGGGCCGCGCGCCACCGCGCGCACTCTGCTCAAGGAGGGCGACACGCTGTTCGTGGCGCTGTCGTGGAGCGAGCAGACGCCGCCCAGGACCTACGAGGACGCCTACGACCGCCTCGTCTGGACGGCGCACCACTGGCAGCACTGGCTCGACCACGGCGAGTTCCCCGACCATCCGTGGCGCACCTACCTGCAGCGCTCGGCGCTCACCTTGAAGGGCCTCTCCTATGCGCCCACGGGGGCGCTCGTGGCCGCCGCCACCACCTCGCTGCCCGAGGCGCCCGGCGGCGAGCGCAACTGGGACTACCGCTACACCTGGATTCGCGACTCCACCTTCATGCTCTGGAGCCTCTACGCGCTCGGCTTCGACTGGGAGGCGAACGACTTCTTCTACTTCATCGCCGACCTGGCGGAGGCCGAGCCCGAGCGGCTCCAGATCATGTACGGCATCGGCGGCGAGCGGGCGCTCGAGGAGCGGGTGCTGGAACACCTGTCGGGCTACGAGGGGGCGCGCCCCGTGCGGGTCGGCAACGCCGCCCACCGCCAGGAGCAGCACGACGCTTGGGGCGCGCTGCTCGACTCCTTCTACCTCCATACGAAGTCGCGCGACCACCTGCCCGAGCGGATCTGGCCCATCCTCGTGAAGCAGGTGCAGGCGGCGATCGAGCACTGGCGCGAGCCGGACCGGGGCATCTGGGAGGTGCGCGGCGAGCCGCAGCACTTCACCTCGTCGAAGCTGATGTGCTGGGTCGCAGCCGATCGTGGCGCTCGGCTCGCCGAGCTCCGCGACGAGCTCGAGTACGCCGCCCGCTGGCAATCCGCGGCCCACGAGATCCACGCCGACGTGTGCGCCAACGCCCTCGACGACCGCGGCGTCTTCACGCAGCACTACGGCACCGACGCGCTCGACGCCTCCGTGCTCCTGATGCCGCTCGTGCGCTTCCTGCCGCCGGATGACGAGCGCATCCGCAAGACCGTGCTCGCCATCGCCGACGAGCTCACCGTGGACGGGCTCGTCCTGCGCTACCGAGTCGACGAGACCGACGACGGCCTGCACGGCGAGGAGGGGACGTTCGCGATCTGCTCCTTCTGGCTCGTCTCGGCGCTCGTGGAGATCGGCGAGCTCGCGCGCGCGCGTGACATGTGCGAGAAGCTGCTCTCGTTCGCGAGCGGGCTCGGGCTCTACGCGGAGGAGCTCGACCCGCGCACGGGGCGCCAGCTCGGCAACTTTCCGCAGGCGTTGACGCACCTGGCCCTGATCAACGCGGTGATGCACGTGGTCCGCGCCGACCAGGGGCTTGAGGCGGGCGGCGGCTTCCCCTTCCGCCGCGAGCTGCTGCGCCAGCGGAGCTCGACGTAGGCCCCGAGTAAGGTTGCTTGTGCGATGACGAGGATCGAGGAGACGCCGCTGCCGGGCGTCGGCATCCGCCACGACTTCGTGACGAAGGAGGGTGAGCGGCTCGGCGTCATCACGCACCGCAGCGGTCGCCGCGAGCTCCTGATCTACGACTCCTCGGACCCCGACGCCTGCCGCGCCACGCTGCGCCTCGACGACGAGGACGTCGACGCGCTGCAGGAGATCCTCGGCGGCTCGAACGTCGTGGCCGAGCACCTGGCGGGGCTGCAGCAGGTCGAGGGGATAGCGATCGACTGGCTGGCGATCGGGTCCGGCGCGAGCTGCGCCGACCGGCGCATCGGCGACTTCCGCATCGAGGGCGACACCGGCGTCTCGATCGTGGCCGTCGTGCGCGACGGACGCACCGTGCCGGCGCCGCCGCCCGAGTTCGAGCTCCGGCCCGGCGACACCGCCGTGGCGGTCGGCACGCCGCACGGGCTCAGGCAGGCCTTCGCTCGCCTGACGGGTGACTGAGGCGGCATCCGCCGCGGCGGCGCTCCCGCTCGCCGCGGCCGCCGGAGCCGGCGAGGGCTTCTTCCTCGAGTTCGGCGTCGTCGTGCTGGCGCTCGCGCTCCTCGCGCGGCTGGCGGACCGGCTCGACGTGTCGCCGATCCCGCTCTACCTGCTCGGCGGACTCGCCTTCGGCGGCGGCGGCCTGGCGCCGCTCGGCTTCCCCGAGGAATTCGTCGCCGCGGGCGCCAACATCGGCGTCGTCCTGCTGCTGTTCATGCTCGGGCTGGAGTACACGGCCGACGAGCTGCGCGCCAACCTGCGCACCGGGCTGCCCGCAGCCGGGCTCGACGCGGCGCTCAACTTCGCCCCCGGCCTGCTGGCCGGCTTCGCGCTCGGCTGGGAGCCGCTCGCGGCCGTGCTGCTCGGGGGCGTCACGTTCGTCTCCTCGTCGGGCGTGATCGCCAAGGTGCTCGCCGACCTCGACCGGATCGGCAACCGCGAGACGCCAGCGGTGCTGTCCATGCTCGTGCTCGAGGACCTCGCGATGGCGGCCTACCTCCCGCTCGTGGCGATCCTGCTCGTGGACGCGAGCGTGGGGCAGGCGGCGCTCGCGCTCGCCGCGGCGCTCGGGGCCGCCGCCGCCGCGCTGATCGTGGCCTTCCGCTTCGGCGAGCAGATGAGCCGCGGGCTCGCGAGCCGCTCGCCCGAGGTGCTGCTGCTGTCGGTGCTCGCCGTCGTGCTCCTTGTGGGCGGCGGCGCCGAGCAGCTGCAGGTCTCGGCTGCGGTGGGCGCCTTCCTCGTAGGCATCGCGCTGTCGGGTGAGGTGGCGGACCAGGCGCGCGCGCTGCTCGGGCCGCTCCGTGACCTGTTCGCCGCGATGTTCTTCGTCTTCTTCGGGCTCCAGACCGATCCCGCCGAGATCCCGCCCGTCGCGCTGGCCGCGCTCGCGCTGGGCGTCGTGACGGCGGCCACGAAGGTCTACACGGGCTGGTGGGCGTCGCGCCGGATCGGCGTCGGGACGCGCGGCCGCCTGCGCGCCGGCGTGGCCCTGATCCCCAGGGGGGAGTTCTCGATCCTCGTGGCGGGCCTGGGCGTGAGCGCGGGGGTCGAGCCCGACCTCGGCCCGCTCGCCACCGCCTACGTGCTGCTGCTGGCCGTCGCGGGGCC
>JBLNDU010000092.1:0-13440 GCA_050261935.1 Nocardioidaceae bacterium
CGCGAGCGCATCCGCCAGATCGAGAACCAGTCGCTCAAGAAGCTGCAGAGCCTGGCGGAGGCTCAGAAGCTGCGCGACGTCGCGTAGCCCGGCCCTCGGCGGCCCTTACTTCACTTCTTGAAGCATCGCGCTATCCTGCCGCAGGAGCGCATGGCGACGCTCGACGACAGCTGTCCCGTCTGCGCGACGGCGGAGATCATCTGCGGGAAGTGGACGATCCTCGTGGTTCGCGACTTGGCCGACGGACGCTCGCGGTTCTGCGAGCTCGAGCGCTCGCTCGCCGGCATCAGCCCCCGCACGCTCTCGCTGCGGCTGCGCGCGCTCGAGGAGCAGGGGATCGTCGAGCGCCACACGCACGCCGAGGTGCCGCCGCGTGTCGAGTACTCGCTCACCCCGAAGGGCTGGGCACTGCTCCCGCTGATCGAGGACATGCGCCGCTACGGGCGCGAGTGGCTCGGCTGCGATCCGGTCGCGCCCAACCCCGAGCCGGCGCCCGCGCTCGCCTAACGCGGCGCTCGCCCCGCGCGGCAGGAACCGCGCGCCGTGGGGCGAATCCGCGCTCATGCGGAATCGCGCGCTGCACGACGCGCTGAGGGAGTTCGCGCTCGACGCGGCGGCGCTGCTGTCCGACGAGCAGCGTGCCGGCGCGGAGCTCGAGTTCGAGGTCGAGGACGAACGTCGCGGGCGCGGCCCCGCCCTCTACCGCTACCGGCCGCTCACCGGCCGCTTCATCGCCCAGCGCTGGGAGGGCCTGCGCGGCCTGCCGAGCTGCGTGCGCGCCGCGAGCGCGCTCGGCTCGGGCGCGGCCGCGTGGCTGCGCGCGAGCGGGGCGCACGCGGTCAGCGGCGAGCAGGCCGAGCCGGCGCTCCAGGCGATGGCCGAGCGGCTCTACGAGGACGCCACGAGCTTCGCCTTCCCGGAGGAGCGCTTCGAGCGCGTCTACCGCGACGTCGAGGCCACGCTCTACCGCGACACCGTCCGCACGGCGGTGGCGGCCCCGATGCGGGGCCTCGTGCTCGAGCGCGAGCGCGTCGAGCTCGGCGACGGCCTGGCGCTCGTCCGCGGTGACGCTCCCGCGGCGCCGCCCGAGGCGGCCTGGGAGGAGGACGGGCCGGCCGCGCTCTGCCTGCTCGAGCGGGACGTCGCCCTCGAGGAGCCGGAGCCCGTGATCGAGGCGGAGCAGCGCTTCCGCTCGCTGCTCACCTGCCTGCGGCTCCTGAAGCCGGGTGGAGTCGCGCTCGCGGCGCTCGGCTGGCGCCGCAGCGGGGAGGGACGTTGGACGCCGGTCGAGCTCGAGCCGGGGGGCGTGGCGCGCGGCGAGCGCTGGCACCTGAGAACGGGCGAGGAGGACGCGCTGCGCGAGCTGCTCGGCGCGCTTCGTCGCCGGCCCGGCGGCGCATTGGGATGGGCGCTCGGGCGCTTCGAGATGGGCTCGGGGCGGCCGACCGAGGCGGAGGCGCTCTCGGACCACCTGCTCGGCCTGCGGGCGATGCTCGATGCGGCGGACGACGCCGGCCGCGCCAGCCTCGGGCTGCGGCTCGCCGCGCTGTGCGCCGAGGAGGGCGAGCGGCGCGCCACCCAGCGGCGGCTCGAGCGCGCGCTGGCGCTCGAGCGCTTCCTGATGGGGGGCGGCGGCGAGCTCGCGCGGGCGATCGGCAGCGATTCGCCGCGCGCGCTCGTCGCCGAGACGGAGGGGCACCTGCGCGCCCTGCTGCGCGACGTGATCTGCGGCTACCTCGACGCCGACCTGGGGTCGGTGGCGGACGACATCCTGCTCGAGACGAGCGGCGCCGCGGAGCCGTTCGCGATCGAGGCGCGCGACCTGCGCAGAGAGCGCGCCCCGGAGCGCCGGGAGAGCGACGCCGAGCGGGCGCGAAGCGCGCCGCCCGGGGGCCCCGTCGGGGCCGAGCGTCGCCCGGCCGCCACGTTCCCGGAGGTCCCTGCGCCCCCGGCCGCCACGCCCCCGGAGGCGCCCATGCCCCCGGCCGCGGCGTTCCCGGATGCCGCTGAGCCCCCGGCAGCGACGGTGCCGGAGGCCGTGGCCGCGGCGCCCGCCGCCGGCTCGCGGCCGGCGGTCGCCGTTGCCGCGCCCGCACTCGACGGGGTCACGCCGTCCGCGGACGGGGCGGACGACGACCCGGGAAGCTTCTCGGCGCCGGTCTGACACGACCGCAGCTGCGGCGGCCGCGACGGCGGGTCAGCCGAACAGGTGCGAGTTGACCCGCTCGAGCCCCTCGAGGTCGTGCACGTCGTCGTCGAGCTCGGGCACCATCAGCATCGGCTTCCGGCCGAGCGCGTGGCGGAGCGCCTCGAGGCTGTGGCGGTCGCGCTGCGCCAGCCGCCGGTAGTCCTCCAGGTTTCGCATGACCTTCGCGGCCAGCTCGTCGCCGACGAGCCTCTCGACCTCCCGCGCGACGGCGCCGTCGCCGTCGGCGTCGGCGTGCATGCGGTTGACGATCACGCCCGCGAACGGGAGGCCCGAGTCGAGCAGGCGATGGTGGAAGTACGCCGCCTCGGCGACCGAGTCGGGCTGCGGTGAGGTGACGAGCACGAAAGCCGTGTGCGGGTCGGCGAGCAGCGCGTTGACGCGGTCGGCGCGCTCGCGGAAGCCGCCCGCCATGTCGCCGAACGAGCGGAAGAACTCGGACAGGTCCTCGAGCAGGTCGATGCCGGTGGCCCGCTTCATGACCGAGAACACGATGCCCGTCCCGCGTCCGAGGATGCGCAGGCCGAGCCTCCCGGGCGCCGTGAAGAACTGCAGCGAGCGTGAGTCGATGAAGGCCGACAGCCGCCGTGGCGCGTCGAGGAAGTCGAGCGCGCTGCGGGTGGGCGGCGTGTCGAGCACGAGCAGGTCGTAGCGCCCCTCCTGGTGGAGCTCGTGGAGCTTCTCCATCGCCATGTACTCCTGCGACCCGGCGACCGCGCTCGAGAGCTCCTGGTAGATGCGGTTGCCGAGCACGGCGTCGCGCGTGCGCTCGTCGGGCGCGTGCCACTCGACGAGCTCGTCGAAGGTCCGCTTGGCGTCGAGCATCATGGCCCACAGCTCGCCCGGGACGTCGGCCTTCACGCGCCGCTCCTCGTTGCCGAGCTCGGCCAGCCCGAGCGAGTTGGCGAGCCGGCGAGCCGGGTCGATCGTGAGCACCGCCACCTTCTTGCCGCGCGCCGCCATGCCGAGCGCGATCGCGGCCGACGTGGTGGTCTTCCCGACGCCGCCCGACCCCGCGCAGATGCAGACGTCCTTACGCGCCAGCCAGTCGGCGACGCTCACAGCTCGCCCTCGAGGTCGCGTGACAGCTGCTCGAGGTCGGCGGCGCCGAGCTGCTCGCGGAACAGGTAGGGGAGCGTCGTCACCGGGGCGCTGGCACCACGCCGCAGTCGGCGCAGCTGGCTTCGCTGCGCGCGCGCGCGCCGATGCTCGGACAGCGCCGCGCGCAGCACGGCGCGCGCCTCCTCGGAGCCGCGGCTGTCGAGCGACTCGATCGCCCGAGCGTCGGCCGCGGTGAAGCGCTCGGGGTAGAGCGCGTTCACCACGACGAGGTCGACGGACATCGCGAGCTCTTCGTCGAGCCGACCCTCGAGCTCGAGCGTCTCGTTGACAGGCATCTCCTCCGCGAGCGCGACGACGAGCATGCCGGTCCGCGCGTCGTCGCGCAGGAAGGAGTCGATCATCTCGGCCTGGCGGTGGATCGGCCCGACGCGGGCGATGTCCGCGTAGGTGCGCGGCGCCCGCAGCAGCGCGAGCCCCTGCCCCGTCGCCGGGGCGTCGACGACGACGAGGTCGTAGGGCGCGTTGCGGCGGTCCTTGCGCTCGAGCTGGGCGAGCTCCCAGACCTTGCCGATCGTCACCAGCTCGGCGAGGCCGGGCGCCGCGGCGGTGAGCAGCTGGAAGATGCGGCTCTGCCCGAGCACGCCGGCGAGCGTGCCCGAGCGCAGCTGGTATCGGAGCCACTCGGCCTTGGCGTCGTCCGGATCGATCGAGATGCCGTTCAGGTCCGGCCCGAGCTCGATCTCGCGGTGGGCCTCGGCCTCCCGCCCGAACAGGGGTGCGAGCCGCTGCTGGCGGGTCACCTCGCAGACGATCGTGCGCTTGCCGTTGCGCGCCGCCGCCAGGCCGAGCGCGCCGGCCACGGTCGTCTTGCCGACCCCGCCCTTCCCCGTGACGAGCACGAGCCGCTTGTCGAGCAGGCGGCTCAGTCGACGAGCCCGCCGTTCACGTCCCCGCCGATCCCGAGGAAGAGCAGGAGCACCGCCGCGGCGAGCGCCAGCACGAGCGCGGCGTTGCGGGCGGCCGGGACGTCGAGCGTGTGCGCCGCCAGCGCGGCGAGCAGCGCGAGCGGCACGGCCACCACCGGCGCCACGGCGAGCGCCACCACGCTCACGAGTACGAGGGCCCAGGCGGCCACAGGGCGCCTGCGCGACTCGAGTGCGGGACGCGCGTGTGGCTCGGCCATCGGCGGCGATTCTAGCCCCGGCCCGCCCGGCTACCCGACGTCCCTGCGCGCGAGCGCGGCGGATCCGAGCGCGTATGCCGCCGTGGCGTAGAGCGCCATGACGAGCCCTGCCGCGAGCCGCGGCAGCGGGTCGTCCAGGGTCGCCACGCCCGTAAGCGACGCGGCCGCCGCGGTCGGCCCGAAGGCGCCGACGCTAGGCGCGAGCGCGGCCACGAGCGGGTCCGCGACGAGCAGGGCGAGCAGGGCGCCCGTCACCGCGACCGTCTGGTCGCGAACGAGCGCGCCGATCCCGACGCCGACCGCCGCCCACAGCGCGAAGGCGAGCGTGCCGCAGAGCCCGGTGAGGGCGAGGCTCCCGGCGCTCTCGCTCGGGTCGGAGCCGCGCAACGAGATCCACAGCAGCGCGAGTGGGATCCCGACCGCGTAGACCGCCGCGCCCACGGCCGCGGCGGCCGCGACGGCCACCGTGCCCTTCGCCGCGAGCGCCCGTCGGCGTCGCGGCTCGAGCGCGATCGTCTCGCCGATCGTCCCGTGGCGGAACTCGCTCGTGACGCTGACGATGCCGTGCACGAGCGCCAGGAGGCCGCCGAGCCCGAGGTTCGAGATCGCGTCTCGATCGGCGTCGTGGGCGACGTCGGAGAAGGCGAGGAACACGAACAGCGCCGCGAACGACAGCCCGGCGGCCGCGACGAGGAGCGCTCGGGCGCCGGGCGTGGTGCGGAGCTTGAGCGCCTCCGAGCGCAGGAGCGGCCTCATCGGCGCCTTTCGCCCGCGCCGGGCGCCGTCTGGCTGGCCCGCGCGCGGCGAGGCGCGCGCTCGTCGCGCGGCTCGCGAGCCGGCTCGGCGGTCAGCGCCAGGAACGCCTCCTCGAGCGCCGGGGCCTCTGGCGCAAGCTCCCAGACCGGGGTCCCGAGCTCGAGCGCCATGTCGCCTACCGCGTCGCCGGCCAGGCCGTGCACGAGCAGGAGCTCGCCGCGCCGGGCGGCCTCGCCACCCGCCCGCCGGATCGCGGCGGCGAGCGCCTCCGGGTCGCCCGCGCGCACGCGCAGGCCGCCCGTCGCGCGCCGGGTCAGCTCGTCGAGCGGTCCGTGCGCGATCAGCCGGCCGCGGTCGATGACGAGCGCGTCGTCGACGATGTGCGCCAGCTCCGCGAGCAGGTGGCTCGAGACGAGCACCGTCCCTCCGCGCGCCGCGTGGGCGCGCAGCGTGTCGCGCAGCCAGCGGACGCCGGCCGGGTCGAGCCCGGCGGCCGGCTCGTCCAGCAGCAGGATGCGTGGCTCGCCGACCAGGGCGACCGCGATCGCGAGCCGGCTGCGCATGCCCGTGGAGAGCGCCCGCGCGGGCAGCCGCTCGACGCCCGCGAGCCCGGCCAGCTCCAGGCAGGCCTCGACGCGAGCCGGCGAGGCGTCGCAGGCGGCCGCCACCACCCGCAGATGGTCGCGCGCCGAGCGGCCCGGGTGGAGCCCGGGGGAGACCACGGCGCCGACGGTGCGGCGCGGGTCCGGGAGCTCCGCGAACCGCACGCCGTGGATGAGCGGCTCGCCCGCGGTCGGGCGGGCGAGCCCGAGGAGCATGCGAAGCGTGGTCGTCTTGCCGGCGCCGTTGCGACCGAGGAAGCCCGTGACGCGGCCGGCGCGCAGGGCGAAGGAGAGGTCCTCGACCGCGGTGGTGCGGCCGAAGCGCTTCGTGAGCCCGCGAACCGCGACCAGCGCGGCCGCGGCCGGCTCAGCCGCGCTCGGCGCCGCCACCTAGCCCACGCCGTAGTTCGCCCAGGCGCTCCCCGTCCAGCGCACGCCGATGCGCACCCACGGCCGCCTCGTGTTGGCGCAGCCGATCCGGATCGGGCAGTACTTCATCACCCCGCGCCGGTAGGTGGCGTGAGCGCCGCGTTGGCCGCTGCCCTTGTAGCGGTAGCAGTAGTCGCTCTTCCCGCCCTCGTCGAGGCCCTTGTAGTCCCAGCCCGCGATCGCGGCCGCTTGCGCGATGTCGACATCCACGGTGATCGACCCGGGCGTGATTCGCACGCGCTTGCGGCGACTGTTCCAGCACCAGTGCTTGGACGCGGAGAAGGTCCAGAGCCGGAAGCCGGCGATCGAGTTGAACACGACCCGGGCGCCTGTCGTGCGGCAGCCGCGCCGCGGGAAGCTCGCGGCTGCGTGCGCGACGGGGGCGGGCTCGAACGCGGCCCGGACCGCGACGGACGGGATCAGCTGCGGCCGGCGGAGCACGGCCACGACCTGCGGCCCCGACAGCCCGCCCACGTCCTGCGCGCCGGACACGAAGGCGCGCAGGCGCTCGGGGCCGAGCCGCGTGCGCTCCGCGAGCGCCGACGGCGTCGTGCCGAGCGCGCTCGCGGCGGCGTCCACGGACAGCCGCCCGTCGTCGGCCGTCGCAACTGCAGAAGGAGCGGCGAGCAGCCCGGCCACCAGCCCGGTGAGCAGTGCGGTACGGGCAGGAGCCTGGGGCATCACACCTCCACGGTCGGGGGCCGCGCGGGCTACGGGAGCAGCAGGCGCGTTCCGGGGTTGATCAGGTCGGGGTCGCCCGTGCCGATCGCGTCGGCGTTGAGGCGCCAGATGCGGTCGACGAGCGACGCGATCGCCGCCGGCGAGGCGCGGCGCCCGAGCAGCCGGCGGGCGATCGACCAGAGCGTGTCGCCGGGCCGGACTATGTAGACGCCGCCGCTGGACCGGCGCACGGTCGCGGCGGACGAGGCGGGGGAGAGCGACGCTGGGACGGTAGCCGCCCCGGGTGCGGGGGCGGCGCTCGAGGCCGCGCCCAGACTGGGGGCGTACCCCGAGGCGGCGCCCCCGGCGCCGGGCTCGAAGGCGGGTGCGCTCGGCTGGCCGAGGGCGGTGGACCCGGGCGCGGGTCCGGCCGCGGGACGGGTGGGGGCCGGGGGCACAGCCCGGTGGCTCGCGCCGTGGTCGCTCCCGTGGCGGCGGTGCCCCGCCTGGGGCGCGGCGCGCGCCGCTCGGCGGCTCCGACCATGCTCGTCATCGCTCGGCGGCTCGCCGGACGGGCCCGCGGCTGGCGCCGAGGTGGGCGAGGGGGGCACCGCCGGGGCGACCGGGCCCACGCCCGCAGGCGGCACGGCCGTCGCGGGCACCTCCCCGGCCGCCGCGGACTGCTCCTCGGGCGGGCTCGGAGCGGCGCTCTCCGGGGGGCTTGGGCCGGCGGGCTCGATCGCGACGCTCTCCGCCCCGGCGCCGTCGGCGTCCTGCTCCAGCTCGGTCGCGGGGGGCTCGGCATCTGGGCCCTCGGTGTCCGCGACCACGTCGGGCTCCCCGAGCGCGTTCTGCTCCGCCGCCGGCTCGGGGGCGTCCACGTCGCCTTCCTCGACGGCGCCGTCCTCCACGACGCCCTGGACCACGCCCGCGCCGAGATCGCCCGACGGGACCTGGGCGAGCGCCCCCGCCGGGGCCGCGCTCGAGCCCGCGAGGACGAGCGCGACGACGACGGCCCGCACGCGCGGCGGGGCGGCGACCTCATGGGGGGCGGGGCCGACGAGTCGCTCCGCCCGGCAAAGCGGGCAGTCGGAGCGGAACGGAAGCCGTGCGTGGCCCTCGACGGTCGCCAGGTGTCGGTCGAGCGACATCGGGTCCCTAAGCGCGCTCGTGGCCGATCTCGCCCCGCACGGCGGCAATATAGCCTCGCCGCGCGCCGTCCCGCAGGCCGCGCGCCGAGCGGTGGTACGGTGCCTCGGCTGCCGGGCGAGGACCTTCACGAGCGCGAGCGCCGCGAGCCCGAGGGCCGCGAGCGGACAAGCCGGCGCGCCCCCATCGGGCGCCGCGACGTCTACCCGGGCCCGCTGGTCGACGGCCGTCCGGCCGGCGGCGCGCTCGCCCGCCTGCGGGCGCGCATCGGGACGCTGCTCGTCTCCGCCGGCGAGCGGGACGAGGCGGAGCTCGAGCGCCTGCTCGTCGACCTGCCGGGCGTGACGCGACCGAACGTCGTGTCGATCGTGAGCCCGAAGGGAGGCGTCGGGAAGACGACGGTCACGTTCCTCGTGGGCGACCTGCTCGCGAGCCGGCTCAAGCTGCGCGCCGTGGCGGTGGACGCCAATCCCGACTTCGGCACCCTGGCGGCGCTCGCGCCCGACGCGCGCCGCAACCCGCGCTCGCTGCTCGAGCTGATGGCGGCGCGCGAGCGCGTGGCGACGGCCGCCGAGCTGACGAGCTTCGTGACCCGCCTGCGGAGCGGGCTCCACCTCCTCGCCGCGCCCGCCGACGCGGAGCTGATGGCGAGCGCCGGCCCCGAGCTCTACGGCGAGCTGCTCGCGCTGCTCGGGCAGTTCTACGAGCTCGTGCTGCTCGACCTCGGCACGGGCGTCACCGCTCCGCTCGCGCGCTTCGCGATCGGGCGCTCCGACCAGCTCGTGGTGGTCACGACGCCCGAGTGGATCACGTCCGCGACGGTGCTCGACTCGCTCGAGCACCTCGCCCACGAGCGAACGACGGTCGTCCTGAACCAGGCGCGGCGCGGCGCCGCCGACCTCGGCGCCATCGAGTCGGGCTTCCGCCGCGAGCGCGTCGGCTCGGCTGTGACCATCCCGTACGACGAGCGCCTGCGGACGATGCTCGACGCGGGCGCCTACGCGCTCGAGGCGCTCGAACGTTCCACGCGGCTGCCGATCAGGCGGCTGGGGCGCGCCGTCGGCGAACGGCTCGTATAGCGGCAGGATTCGCCGGCCCCCGTGCGAATAAGCGATCCGTGGCGGCGCAGGTGATCGCGTTCACTAACCAGAAGGGCGGCGTCGCCAAGACCACGACGACGCTCAACCTCGCCGCGGCGTTCGCCGAGCGCCGCCTGCGCGTCCTGTGCGTCGACCTCGACCCGCAGGCGAACCTCACGATGAGCCAGGGCATCGACCCCGACGGGCTCGAGCTGTCGATGTACGACGTGCTCGTGCACGGGGCCCAGGTCGCCGATGTGATCCGGCCGAGCGAGGTCGACGTCGCCTGCGCCTCGATCGACCTCGCAGGAGCTGAGATCGCGATGTCGACGATGATCGGCCGCGAGAAGGCGCTCCGGAGGGCGCTCACCCCGATCACCGACGAGTACGACTACGTCTTCATCGACACGCCGCCGAGCCTCGGGCTGCTCACGATCAACGCGCTCACGGCCGCCAACAAGGTGATCGTCCCCGTCCAATGCGAGTATCTGTCCATGCGCGGGCTGGTCCAGCTCCAGAACACGCTCGCGATGGTGCGGGAGGAGCTCAACCCGGGGGTGGGCATCGAGGGGATCCTGCCTACGCTGGTCGACACCCGCACCGTGCACGCGAAGGAGGCGCTCGAGATCCTCGAGGAGAGCTTCGGAAACCGCGTCTTCGCGTCGCGCATCAACAAGACGGTGCGCTTCGCCGAGGCGCCCGTGAGGGGCATGTCGGTGCTCAAGTACGACCCGGACGGGAAGGCCGCCTACGCCTACCGTCAGCTGGCAAAGGAGGTCCTCGGGAATGGCAAGCGGCGGCGCTAGGCGGGCGAGCATGCGCGAGGGTCCGCTCGCGGACCTGTTCCGCAAGACCGACGAGGAGACCGACCCGGTCGAGCCGCGCTCGGACGAGGAGGACAGCGCCGGCGACGTGGGACGCGGCCCGGCCACCGAGGCGGCGCGGCGCGCCGAGCGGCGCGGCCCACTGTCGTCACGCCCCGGGCAGGCGCCTGATCCCGTCGAGGCTTCCGGTGAGCCGCGCGTCCGGAGCCGCTACGAGGGCATCCCGACGCCGGAGGAGCGCCTCCGGCACGTCTTCTCCTCGGACATCCCGGAGAACATGCTCGAGCGCGAGCCCGAGCCGCTCGCGGCGCCCGGCCCGGGGGCGCGCTCGTGGAGCGCTCCGCAGCCGAGTGGGGCCTCGCAGCCCGTCCTGCGCGTAGTCGGCGTGGGCGGCGCAGGCGTGAACGCCGTCGAGCGGATGATCGAGGCGGGCGTCGAGGGCGTCGACTTCATCGCCGTCAACACCGACATGCAGTCGCTCGAGGGATCGGGCGCCGGCACCAAGCTCCACATCGGTGGCGAGGCCACGCGCGGGCTCGGCTCGGGCTCCGACCCGGAGCTGGGGCGCGCCGCCGCGGTCGAGGCCTACGACCGGCTCAAGGCGACGCTCAAGGGCTCCGACATGATCTTCATCACCGCCGGCGCCGGCGGCGGCACGGGTACCGGGGCGGCGCCGGTGGTGGCGCGGATCGCTCGCGAGGTGGGCGCGCTGACCGTCGGGATCGTCACGAAGCCGTTCGGCTTCGAGGGCGCCCGCCGCGGCGTCCAGGCCGAGCGCGGCGTGGACGAGCTGGCGGGCGAGGTCGACACCGTGATCGTGATCCCGAACGCGCGGCTCCTCACCGTGCTCGACAAGCGGACCTCGATGGTCGACGCCTTCCGCGTGGCGGACGACGTCCTGCGCCAGGGCGTGCAGGGCGTCTCCGACCTGATCACGCTCCCCGGGCTGATCAACCTCGACTTCGCGGACGTGCGCACGATCATGTCCGAAGCCGGCCAGGCGCTGCTCGGGATCGGCATGGGCAGCGGCGAGCAGCGCGCGATGGACGCCGTCGAGCACGCGATCGAGTCGCCGCTGCTCGAGACGTCGCTCGACGGGGCGCGCTCGATCCTGCTGTCCGTCACGGGCGGGCCGGACCTGTCGCTGTTCGAGGTCAACGAGGCGGCCAAGGCGGTGATGGAGGCCGCCCACCCGGACGCGAACATCATCTTCGGCGCGAACGTCGACGAGAAGGTGCACGAGGAGATCTGGGTCACGGTGGTGGCCACGGGCTACGGCAACGGCGCGCGCGCCGCCGCGGCGCCGCGGCGCGAGCAGGGGCGCATCCCGGCCGATCGCGAGCCGCGCGTGCGTCGTGCCGCGCGCCCCGTGCTCGAAGAGATCGACGTGCCGGAGTTCATGCCGCGCGGCTGACGTCGCCCCGGGCTGGCTAGCCTCCCGCCTCGTGAAGGGGGTGGTCGCAGCCGGCCATCCGCTGACGGTCGAGGCCGGCGCGGACGTGCTGCGCGAGGGCGGCAACGCGGTCGACGCCGCCGTCGCAGCGGTGCTGATGTCGTTTGCGGCCGAGTCGCCGCTCACCGGGCCGGGCGCCGGCGGGTTCATGCTCGTGCACACGGCCCACGGGGAGAACCACCTGCTCGACTTCTTCGTCGCGGCTCCCGGGCGCGGGCTCGACGGCGCGCAGCCGGCGGCGCTGACCCCGATCGACGTGCGCTTCGCGGACGAGGCGGTGCAGCGCTTCAACGTCGGGCCGTCGTCGTGCGGCGTGCCCGGCACGCCCGCTGGGCTCCACGAGGCGCTCGGGCGGTTCGGCACGCTCTCGCTGGCCGACGTGACCGAGCGGCCGGCGCGCGCGGCCCGCGAGGGGATCGAGGTCACCCCGATGCAGGCCTTCCTGTTCGGCGTGCTCGCGCCGATCTTCGACTCCACGCCCGAGGCGCGCGAGCTGTACTTCCCGCGCGGAGAGCTCCTGCGGGCGGGCGAGCTGATCCGGCTGCCCGCGCTCGGCGACCTGCTCGAGCGGCTCGGCGCCGAGGGGCCCGGCTTCCTCTACCGCGGCGACACCGCGGCCGCGGTCAGCTCCTGGCTGCTCGAGCGCGGCGGCCTCGTGACGGCGGAGGACCTCGCGACCTACGCCGTCGTGGAGCGCGTGCCGGCGCGCGTCGTGTACCACGGCCGCGAGGTGCTCACCAACCCGCCGCCCTCGTCCGGCGGGATCCTGATCGCCGACGCGCTCGGCATCCTCGAGCGGCTCGAGCGGCCCGACGACGTGGCGGTGGTGGCGGAGGTGATCGCCTCGACGAACCGCGCGCGCGACGAATCGTTCGTGGAGGGGCTCGCCAGCGAGGGCTACCTCGAGCGCTTCCTGGCCGCCGACGCGCTCGACGGCGTGGCCACCGAGGTGCGCTCGCGGCTCGGCTCGACGACCCACGTGGCGGTGATGGACGAGGAGGGCCGCTGCGCGAGCGTCACGTGCTCGAACGGCTCGTGCTCCGGCGTGGTGGTGCCCGGCACGGGGATGCACCTGAACAACATGCTCGGCGAGCAGGACCTGAACCCGCGCGGCTACCACCGCTACCCGCCCGGCACGCGCGTGCCGAGCATGATGGCGCCCACGGTGGTGCTGCGCGACGGCCGCGCCGAGGTGGCGCTCGGCTCGGCGGGCTCGAACCGCATCCGCTCGGCGATCGTGCAGACCGTGCTCGGCGTCGTCGACCTCGGCCTGACGGCCCAGGAGGCGGTCGAGCGGCCGCGCATCCACGTGGAGGGCGACGAGGTCGAGGCGGAGCCCGGCACGGACCCGGAGGCGCTCGACCGCCTCGAGGCGAGCGGCTGGCGCGTGCGCCGCTGGTCGGAGCGCAACCTCTACTTCGGCGGCGTGCAGGCGGTGGCCCGCGAGCTCGACACCGGCGCCCTCACCGGCGGCGGCGACCCGCGCCGCGGCGGCTGCGCGACCGTTGTGGGGTAGGCGCTCCGACCGCGGCGCAGCCGGCTAGGAGGGGAACTCCACCCGGCCGTTCCCGCGGGCGCGCTCGGCGATCCGCGTTGCGCGCTCGACGCGGGCGAGCGCGGTCGAGAAGAGCTCGGCGACGCGCTCGAGCCGGCGGCGCTCCGAGCGCAGCTCGAGCAGGTCCTGCTTCGCGTCGAGCGCGAACTCAACGGTCGCCGCCATGCCGTAGGCGTCGAGCCTGGCGAGCTCGGCGGCGTCGGGGCGCGTGTCGGTGACGCGCTCGACCAGCTGCGCGTAGGCCTCGCGGGCGCGCTCTTGGCCGGCCGCGTCGGAGTCGTCCTCGTCGTCGAGCAGGCGGACGTCGCCGGCCGGATAGGGGAGGTCCTCGATGCGGCGCAGCAGCGTGAACGGCGTCGTGCCCTCCACGAGCAGGTTCATCCGCCCGTCCTCCATGCGCTCGAGCACGCGCGCGATCCGGGCGGCGCAGCCGATCTGCCGGAGGCCGGCGCGCTCCGCGAGCCAGACGATCCCGAACTCGC
>JBLNDU010000093.1:0-4527 GCA_050261935.1 Nocardioidaceae bacterium
CTTCCTGCACACGTAGCAGACCTTCGGCATGGCCGCCAAGGCTAGCCGAGCGCGGCTCGAAAGGCGGCGAGCGCCCGCTCCACGCCGTCGCGGTCGACGTCGAGATGGGTGACGCAGCGGATCCGGTCGGGCGCCGCGAGCTGCACGTCGACGCCGGCCTCGCCGAGCCGCGCCACAAGCCGGGCTGCGTCCGGGGCGCGCGCGAAGACGATGTTGGTCTCGGGCTCGAGCACCTCGAGGCCCAGCCTGGCGAGCCCAGCGGCGAGCAGGCTGGCGTTCGCGTGGTCGTCGGCGAGCCGCTCGACGTGGTGGTCGAGCGCGTAGATGCAGGCGGCCGCGAGGACGCCCGCCTGGCGGAGCGCGCCACCCCACATCTGCTTGAGCCGCCAGGCCTCGTCGATCAGCTCGCGCGAGCCGCAGAGGACGGCGCCGACCGGCGCGCCGAGCCCCTTCGAGAAGTCGAGCCAGGCGGTGTCGAAACCGGCCGCCCAGTCGGACGGCGGGACCCCGCTGGCGACGGCCGCGTTCATGAGGCGGGCGCCGTCCATGTGGGCGCGGAGGCGGTGCCGGCGCGCCACCGCCAGCACGCCGCGCACGGTCTCGAGCGGCCACACCCGGCCGCCGCCGAGGTTCGTCGTCTGCTCGACGGACACGAGCCGGGAGCGCGGCGCGTAGCGGTCGCCGGGCGGCCGGATCGCCGCCTCGAGCTGCTCGGCGGTGAAGACGCCCCGCTCCCCGTCGAGCTGGCGCGTCATCGCCTGCGAGAGCGCGGCGGGGCCGCCCGCCTCGAACTCGACCGGGTGGGCGCCGCGGTCGAGGATCACCTCGTCGCCGCCGGGCCGCAGGTGCAGCCGGAACGCGATCCCGTTGCACATGGTCCCGGTCGGCAGGAAGAGGGCCGACTCGTGGCCGAGGAGCGCGGCGACGCGCTCCTCGAGGGAGGTGACCGTCGGGTCGAGAAAGCGCTGCTCGTCGCCCACCTCGGCCTCGGCGATCGCGCGCCGCATGCCCGGGGTCGGAAGCGTCTGGGTGTCGCTGTAGAGGTTGACCGGCGCGCCGCTCATGCGTGCGCGAGCGCACGGCGCAGGTCCGCCATCCGCAGCACGGCACGGGCGGCGTCGGCTCCCTGGTGGCGCCTCTCGCCCACGCGCGCGACCGCCTGCTCCATCGTGCTCACGGTGAGCACGCCGAACGAGCAGGGCACGCCCGTGTCGAGCCCGACGCGCGCGATGCCGCGCGCCGCCGCGCTGCAGACGTAGTCGTAGTGGTCGGTCTCGCCGCGGATCACCGCGCCGAGGCATGCGACGCCGGCGTAGCGGCCGGAGCCGGCGCAGTAGCGGGCCGCGAGCGGCAGCTCGAAGGCGCCCGGCACGCCGTGCACGTCGGCGGGCGCGCCGGCCTCGTCGAAGACCCTCCGCGCGCCCTCCACGAGCCGCTCGGCCAGCTCGGGGTAGAAGGTGGCGACCGCGATCGCGTAGGCGTCAGCCACGCCGCGCGCTCCGCGGCCGCGGCCCCTCGCCGAGCAGGTCGGTGAGCGCGCCGGGCCCGTGGCCGCGCTCGCGGTCGATGCGGCGCTCCTCCTTGATCATCTCCTCGTCGAGCGGCAGGCCCTGGTGGTGCAGCAGGTGGCCGAGGCGCTCGCGCTTGGCGCGAAGGTAGTCGCGGTTGTGCTCGTTCGCCGGCTGCTCGATCGGGATCTGGTCGGTCACGCGGAGGCCGTAGCCCTCGAGCCCGACGATCTTCTTCGGGTTATTGGTGAGCAGGCGGATCGACGTGAGCCCGAGGTCCACGAGGATCTGGGCGCCGATGCCGTAGTCGCGCAGGTCGGGCGGCAGCCCGAGCTCGAGGTTGGCGTCGACGGTGTCGAGGCCCTCCTCCTGGAGGCGGTAGGCGCGGAGCTTGTTGAGCAGTCCGATGCCGCGGCCCTCCTGGGCGAGGTAGAGCAGCACGCCGCGGCCCTCGGACTCGATGCGGGCGAGCGCGCTCTCGAGCTGCTGCCCGCAGTCGCAGCGCAGCGAGTGGAACACGTCGCCGGTCAGGCACTCCGAGTGCACCCGCACGAGCACGTCCTGCTCGCCGTCGATCGTCCCCTTGACCATCGCCACGTGGTGCTTCTCGTCCACGAGCGAGCGGAAGCCCACGACCGTGAAGTCGCCGAAGGCCGTGGGCAGCTGCGCCTCCGCGACGCGCTCGATCAGCTTGTCGTGGCGGCGCCGGTAGGCGATCAGGTCCGCCACGGTGATCATCCGCAGGTCGTGGCGGACGCAGTAGCCGACGAGGTCGGGCACGCGCGCCATCGTGCCGTCGTCGTTCATGATCTCGCAGATCACCCCCGCTGGGTTGAGGCCCGCGAGCCGGGCCAGGTCGACGGCCGCCTCGGTCTGGCCGGTGCGCTCGAGCACGCCCCCGGCCTTGGCCTTGAGCGGGAAGATGTGGCCGGGCTGCACGAGGTCCTCGGGCCGCGCGGCGGGATCGATCGCGCGCCGGATGGTGTGCGCGCGGTCGTGGGCGGAGATCCCCGTCGTGACCCCCTCGCGCGCCTCGATCGAGACGGTGAACGCGGTCTGGAACGGCGACTCGTTCTTGGCCGCCATGAGGTCGAGGCCGAGCCGGTCGCAGCGCTCGGGGGTGAGGGCGAGGCAGACCAGTCCGCGGCCGTGGGTGGCCATGAAGTTGATCGCCTCGGGGGTCGCGAACTCGGCCGCGAGCGTGAGGTCGCCCTCGTTCTCGCGGTCCTCGGCGTCGCAGACCACGACCATCTTGCCGGCGCGGATGTCCTCGAGCGCCGCCTCGATCGTCGAGAAGGGCGTCATGCGCGGGCCGCCGCGAGCTTCTCGACGTACTTGGCGAGCACGTCGACCTCGACGTTCACGACGAGTCCGGGCGCCGCGGCGTCGAGCGTCGTGCGGGCGAGCGTCTCGGGTATGAGCGACACCTCGAAGCCCTCGTCGTCGACGGCGGAGACCGTCAGCGACACGCCGTCGAGCGCGATCGAGCCCTTCTCGACCACGTAGCGCAGGAGCTCGGGGCGCGCCGCGAGCCGCAGGACGCGCGCGAAGCCCTCCTCGCGCCGCGACGCGACGGTGGCCGTGTCGTCGACGTGGCCCTGCACCACGTGGCCGCCGAGCCGGTCGCCGGCGCGCAGCGGCAGCTCGAGGTTGACCTCGTCGCCGGGGGCGAGCGGCCCGAGCGAGCTGCGCCGGAGCGTCTCCTCCATCACGTCGGCGCGAAAGCCGTCGCCGTCCGCCTCGGCCGCCGTGAGGCAGACGCCGTTGACGGCCACGGAGTCGCCCGGCTCGAGCTCCTCGGCGAGCCCCGTGAGCACGCGCAGGCTGGCGCCGCCGGGCGTGCGCACGGCGCGCTCGACCGTGCCGGTCGCCTGGACCAGCCCCGTGAAGATCAGTACTCCTTGAAGCGCGCGGTGATCACGACATCGTCCTCGATCCGGTCGAGCGCCACCGAGAGCGCGCGCGGGGCGGCGGCGATCGCCTCCGTGCCCTGGCCCTCGATGGCCGTGCGGGCGAGCCGGCCACCGGCCAGGAGCGGCGCCAGGAACATGCGCGCCTCGTCGATCTCGCCGGCCTCGAGGAAGGACCCGGCTAGCCGCGGACCGCCCTCGAGCAGCAGCGACTGGACTTCACGGGAGCCGAGCTCGTCGAGCGCGTGCGCGACGCGGGCGGGCTGGTTGCCGCCGCTCGCGACGAGCACGTCCACGCCCGCGGCCTCGAGCGCCTGCACCGCGGTGCGGGTGGCGGCGCGCGAGCAGACGAGCGTGACCGGGACCTCGCCGGCGCCGCCCACGAGCTTCGAGCGCAGCGGCAGGCGCGCCTCGGAGTCGAACACGATCCTCCGCGGCTGGCGCGCCACGCCCTCGATCCGGGCAGTGAGCTCCGGGTCGTCGGCCAGCGCCGTGCCGATCCCGACCGCGACCGCGTCCGACTCGGCGCGCCAGCGGTGCGCCCGCGCCCGGCTCGCGTCGCACGAGATCCAGCGCGAGTCGCCGGTGCGCGTGGCGACCTTGCCGTCGAGCGTCATCGCCGACTTCAGCACCACGAGCGGGCGACCCGTGCGGACGTGCTTGCGGAACGGCTGGTTCAGGAGGCGCGCGCGGCGCGCGAGCTCGCCCTCGAGCACGTCGACGCGCACGCCCTCGTCGCGCAGGATCCCGAGGCCGCGTCCGGCGGCCGTGCGGCTCGGGTCGTCCGAGGCGACTACGACGCGCGCGATGCCGGCGGCGACGATGGCGTCCGTGCAGGGCGGCGTGCGGCCGTGGTGCGCGCACGGCTCGAGGGAGACGTACATGGTCGCGCCTGCGGGGTCCTCCCTGCAGTCGGCGAGCGCCTCGCGCTCCGCGTGCGGCAGCCCGGCGGCGGCGTGGAAGCCCTCGCCGATCACGCGCTCGTCCTTCACGACCACCGCGCCCACGAGCGGGTTCGGGCTTGTGTTGCCGCGCGCCCGGGAGGCGAGCTCGATCGTTCTCTCGAGGTGGCGCACGTCGCGCCCGGTGGCGGCTGCGCTGGCCGTCTG
>JBLNDU010000094.1:0-2764 GCA_050261935.1 Nocardioidaceae bacterium
CCGCCCGCCACCCGCGCCCGGGCTTGCGGAGCGCCGCGCCGCGCGGCGCGAGCTGACGGCGCGCCGAGGCCCGTGGGCGCGCCTGCGCGGCCTCGCGGCGATGCCGCCCGGTGGGCCGCGCAGGTTGGCGTAGCGCCGCGCGCCCGGCCCCGCTCCGGGCAGCGACGCGCGGCCGGCGGCGCCGCTTTACACGCTTCGAAGGTTGCTCGCGTACAAACGGATGGCATGACTCCCTCGCCCACCTCAAAGCGCTCCTTCCCTAGCAACGTGCTCTCGGGCGTGCTCGGTGGGCTCGCGGTGCTCGTGGTGGGATCCGTCCTGATCGCCACCGGCGTGATCGACACCGGCGACACGAAGCGCGAGGTGATCCAGCAACAGGCGCCGGTCTCGCGCCCGGCGGCCAACTCGGCGAACGGCCGCACCGTCGGCGACATCTACCGTCAGGAGGGCCGCGGCGTCGTGTTCGTCGAGGCGCGCGGCGTCTCCGAGAGCGACTCCCCGTTCGGGCTGCCCTCCGAGCAGGGCACCGCGACCGGGTCCGGCTTCGTGGTCGACGCGGACGGCACCATCATCACCAACGCCCACGTCGTCGAGGGATCGGACGACGTGACCGTCCGCTTCGACGAGAACGGCGAGCCGATCGACGCGCAGGTCAAGGGCCGCGACGTCTCCAGCGACCTCGCCGTGCTCAAGATCGACCCGAGCGACGTCAGGGGCGGCCTCGAGCCGATGCCGCTCGGCAACTCCGCCGACGTCAGCGTGGGCGACCCCGTCGTGGCGATCGGCAACCCGTTCGGCTACACGCGCACGGTCACGACCGGGATCGTGTCGGCCAAGCAGCGCCAGATCACCGCTCCGAACGGCTTCCCGATCCGCAACGTGATCCAGACCGACGCTTCGATCAACCCGGGCAACTCCGGCGGGCCGCTGCTAGACGCCCAGGGCCGCGTGATCGGCATCACCTCGCAGATTGCCACCGGCGGCGGGCAGGGCTCCGTGGGGATCGGCTTCGCCATACCGATCGACACCGCGAAGGCGCTCCTGCCCAAGCTCGAGCGGGGCGAGACCGTCAAGCGCGCCTGGCTCGGGGTCCAGATGGCCGCCGTCACGGAGCGGCTCGCGAGGCAGCTCGACCTGCCGAGCGACAGCGGCGCGCTGATCCAGGACGTCGTCTCGGGCGGCCCGGCCGCCGACGCCGGCCTGCGCGGCGGCAGCGCCACGACCGACGGGGAGGTGCGCGCCGGCGGCGACCTGATCGTGAGGGTCGACGGGAAGCGGGTCCGCACCCCCGACGACGTCGCGAACGCGATCGCCTCGAACCAGCCCGGCGACGAGGTGCGCATCGAGTACTTCCGCGGCGACGACAGACGCAGCGCCGAGGTCAAGCTGGGCGAGCGGCCGAACGAGCTCGCCGACGACACGGCTCAGAGCGGCCCCGACGTGCAGCCGTAGCCGCCCCCGCCCGCGCCGCCGCGGCGGCGCGTGCGACCATGGGGACGTGCCCGAGAGCGGAGAGCACGTCGGGGGAGGGCCCCCTCCCACGCGCGTCAAGACGTGCGGCATCACCACGCTCGAGGACGCCCGCGGCTGCGCCGAGCTCGGCGCCTGGGCGCTCGGGATGGTCTTCTGGGAGCGCAGCCCGCGCGCGTGCGGGCCCGAGGAGGCCGAGCGCATCGGCGCGGCGCTCCGACGGAGCGTCGAGCTTGCGGGCGTGTTCGTGAACGCGCCGCTCGACGAGGTGGCGCGGCTCGCCGAGCGCAGCTCGCTGTCGCTCGTGCAGCTCCACGGCGACGAGGGCCCGGCCTACTGCCGCGAGGTCGAGCGGCGCACCGGCTGCCGGGTGGTGAAGGCGGTGCGCGTCCGCGACGCGGCGGCGCTGCGCGCGCTGCAGGCCTTCCACGTGGACTACCACCTGCTCGACGCCTACGTGCCTGGAGCGCCGGGCGGCACCGGCCGCAGCTTCAACTGGGAGCTCGCGCGCATGCACCGCCACCCCGCCCACGTCGTGCTGTCGGGCGGCCTCACGCCCGACAACGTCGGTGAGGCGATCGCCGCCGCGCGGCCCTGGGCGGTCGACACGGCGAGCGGCACGGAGGCGGCTCCGGGGCGCAAGGACCCGGATCGACTACGCGCCTTCTTCCGCGCCGTCGCGGCCGCCGAGCGCGATCGCCCGCAACCCGAGCGCCCGCCTCCGCGGCGCCCCGCCGCCACCGGTCACGCATGAGCGCGCTGGCACCCGAGCGACGCTTCGGCCCCTACGGGGGCCGCTACGTGCCGGAGACGCTGATACCGGCGCTCGACGAGCTCGAGCGCGAGTGGCTCGCGGCGCGCGGCGACCCGGCCTTCGTCGAGGAGCTCGACGGCCTCCTGCGCGACTACGCCGGTCGCCCCACGCCGCTCTACAGGGCCCGGCGGCTGTCCGAGCTCACCGGCGGACAGGTCTACCTGAAGCGCGAGGACCTGCTCCACACGGGCGCGCACAAGATCAACAACGCGCTCGGCCAGGCGCTGCTCGCCCGCCGGATGGGCAAGCGGCGCGTGATCGCCGAGACCGGCGCCGGCCAGCACGGCGTCGCCACAGCCACCGCCTGCGCGCTGCTCGGGCTCGAATGCGTTGTCTACATGGGCAGCGAGGACATGCGTCGCCAGCGCCCGAACGTCGAGCGGATGCGGCTGCTGGGCGCCCGCGTTGCGCCCGTCGAGGCCGGCGCCCGCACGCTCAAGGAGGCAGTCAGCGAGGCGATCCGCGATTGGGTCGGGAGCG
>JBLNDU010000095.1:0-4193 GCA_050261935.1 Nocardioidaceae bacterium
TCGCGGCCGACCGCGGCGCGGCGCTCGTCACGGGGCGACCCAGCGCGCTCGCGTCGGCGCTCGTCAAGCTCTCGAGCGCGATGCAGACCGTGCCCACGCGCGACCTCCGCGAGGCCGAGCGCATGAACGCGTTCTTCATCGTGCCGACCAGCGTGAAGGGCGCCGTGCAGACGCTCTTCTCCACCCACCCGCCGATGGAGAAGCGGATCGAGCGCCTCCAGCAGCTCGAGACGCAGCTCCAGGGCAGCCTCGTCGCGGCCTAGCCGCCGAGCTAGCCTCTCGCACGTGGGCTTCCTGGACGCGCTCCTCGGCGGCAAGCGCAAGCTGAAGACGCCGGCGCCCGACCGGCTGTTCGCGATGACGACGGCGTACATCTCGCTCGACACGGGGCTCGGCATAAAGCACCGCGGCGTCGCCGGGATCGTCTTCCAGCCGCTCGCCACGGCCGACTTCCAGTCGATCGCGAAGGACACCGAGGAGCTCCTGCGCGGCGCCGCCGAGGACACCGGCACAAAGGTCGAGACGGCCGACGACGAGTTCGGCTACCGCTGGCTCGTGCTGCGCGACTCCGACTTCGAGGACCTCGTCGTCGCGATGAACACCGTCTCGACGCAGCTGCAGGCCGGCGGCTACGGCGACCGCCTGCTCGCCGCCGTGTTCGCGTTCGAGGAGGCCGGCCGGCCGATCTACTTCATCTACAACTTCAAGCGGGGCGCCTACTACCCGTTCGTGCCGACCGGCGGCGACAAGAGCCGCGACAGCGAGCGCGAGCTGCGCCTGCGGGCCCAGCTGGCCGCCGAGCTGCCGATCGAGGAGGACATGTCGCGCTGGTTCCCGCTCTGGGAGATCCCGCTCTGAGGGTCCAGTAGCGCGCTCCGATTCGGGCTGAGTCCGGGCCGTGCAGGCCGCGGGTCCTGGCGACGGCGAGCGATCCCGCCGACGGCTTCGGCCTGCTACGGGCTGCGACTCCGCCCCGCCCTTGCCCGTGCGCAGCGGGTTGCGCGGTTCGGTGGAGACGGGCACGGCTCCGCTTGCCCTCCACGACGGCCTCGCCGCCGCCGAAATCGCTCGCCGCCGCCACCCGCGGGTGGGGGGCCGCCGCGCGCGTGCGCCGGCAGAGCTGGCGCGAGCGGCACTACGCCCTTCCCTGCGAAGTCCTCCTCGTTCATCTCGACGAGGTCGTAGCGCGTCGGTGACTCAGCTGGCTCGGGAGCCGCGACGGCTTGGCGATGGCGGTCTGGCTCGGCGCGGTCTCCACAGCCCTCGCCTACATACGGTTCGCGCACGGTCTGCGCCTCATCCCCGCGAGCGGGGTGGCCACGCTCACGCTCGCAGAGCCGGTCACCGCCGCCGCGCTCGGCGAGCGCCCCGGCGCGCCGGCGGTCGCCGGCATCGCGCTTGTAATCATGGGCCTGGCGGCGCTCCCCCTGGGCGAACAACGCGAAGACCCCATGCCCGCCGGCGAAGGAGCGCTGCCGTGAGCTGCCGTAGTTACGCTGCCGGTGGTGCCTGACTGGCGCAGGTGGATCGGCGTTCGGCGATCGGGGGCGGACCGAAGGCGATGCGGCCGCCGCGCTGGTGCGGGCTGGCGAGCGATCCGAGCAGCGCGGCGACATCGCCGAAGCGGAGGACGCCTACCGCCGCGCGGACGCAGCCGGCAGTGCAGAAGGCGCGTCCAGTCTCGGGGTCCTGCTCTTCGAGCGCGGGGACGTCGAGGGAGCGCGCGCCGCGTTGGTGCGAGCCGACGAGCGCGGCAGCGGGATGGGCGCCTTCCGCCTGGGGTTCCTGCTCGAGGAGACAGGACAGATCGCGGAGGCGGAGCAGGCCTATCGTCGCGCCGTGGAGCGGGGCAACGAACATGCCGCGAACAACCTGTCGACGATGCTCAGGCGGGGCCCTGAGGCGATCCTCGCCGAAGCCGAGCGTCGCAGCACTCCGACGCATCGAGCGGACAGCGCCGACGATCTGCTGATTGGCATGGCCACGGTCGAGCATGAGCAGGGCCGGACCGCAGAGGCCGAGCAGATCCTCCGTGAGGTCGTCGCGAGCGGTCGACAAGCTCGCGGCTTGGCTGCGCTGAACCTCGGCATCCTGCTCGAAGGGCGTGGTGATGGGGCTGGCGCGCAGCAGGCGTACGAGACTGCGCTCGCTTCCGAGGATCGCTCCGCGGCGGGAGCGGCCGGGCTGAACCTCGGCCTGATCGTGGCCGGGGGCAGCGACCTGGTCGAAGCCGAGCGACTGTTCCGGATCGCGGCTGAGTCGCCTCACCCCGAGGCCCGCATCTCCGGTGCGCTCAACCTCGCGGTCGGGCTCTCCCTTCGAGGCGCGTACGCCGAGGCGCGGCAGCACCAGCGCGTGGCGGAATCCGGGCATCCCGAGTACGCAAGGGAGGCCGCGGCGAGGCTTGCAAGCCTGCCTTAGCCTGACCCGCTTCCGAGTTCTCCCGACAGTCCGGGGATCCCGAGAGGCCCTACGTCTTTCGGGTCCACCGCTCGACGCGCGCGCGCCGGCAGGGCCAGCACGAGGCGGACTACGCCTTCGCCTCGAAGCCTCGCGTTCATCCCCGCGATGCACCGTGCTCATCCTGCCGGACGGCTAGACAGGATGGAGCGGCCGGGTAGTCCGGGCGCTCGGTGAGGATGGCCGGCGGCCTGCGCATCTGCGTGGGTTGCCGGGCGGGGCCCGGCCGAGCCACATACGGAGGTCGCCGACCATGCTGGATGCTAAGACGGTCGCGGTCGGGTTGGACGTGCATAAGTCGTCGGTGCGTCTGGCCGCGGTCCGCGGGGGCGAGCTGGTGCGCGAGACCACGCTGCCTTATGACCACGAGCTCGTCGAATGTGAGCTGCGGGCGTGGCCGGGGGCGCGGGTCGTCTATGAGGCCGGGCCAACTGGGTTCGGGCTCTACCGCCATCTGGTCACCGCGGGCATCGACTGTGAGGTCGTGGCGCCGGGGTTGGTGCCGTCGCGGCCGGGTGACCGGGTGAAGACCGACAAGCGGGACGCCAGGCGCTTGGCGGCGCTGCGCGCTGGCGGGCTGTTGAGCGCGATTTTCGTTCCGTCACCGGAGCTTGAGGCGTTGCGCGATCTGGTCCGCGCCCGCGAGGACGCCCGTCTTGATCGGATGCGTGCCCGTCATCGGCTGGGCAAGTTCTGCCTGCGTCACGACCGGCGGATGCCGACGACCTGCTGGGGCGTGACACGCCGCGCGTGGCTCGGCCGCCAGGCGTTCGAGCTGCCCGGCCAGCAGCAGGCCTTCGACGACTACCTGTTCGCGGTCGACCAGATCGACCGCCGCATCCACGCGCTCGAAGCGGAGCTTCATCGCCTCGCCGCCGACGGGCCGCACCGCGCGCTGATCGCCCGCTTGCGCTGCCTGCGCGGCATCGACACGTTGACCGCGCTGGGCCTCGTCTGCGAAGTCGGCGACTTCGCGCGCTTTGGGACCGCCGAGCAGTTCATGAGTTTCGTCGGTCTTGTCCCATCCGAGCGCTCTTCCGGCGAGGGCCGCCGCCAGGGCTCGATCACGAAGGCCGGCTCCAGCCATGCGCGGCGGCTCCTCGTCGAATCCGCCTGGCACGCGCGCCGGCGCCCGACCGTCGGCTACGAGCTCGCCAGACGCCAGCGCGGCCAGGACCCCGCCGTGCTCGAGCGCGCATGGCGCTGCCAGCAGCGACTGCACCGCCGCTGGCAGCGGATGGCCGGTCGCGGCAAGCCCCACCAGAAGATCGTCGTCGCGTGCGCCCGCGAGCTCGCCGGGTTCGTCTGGGCGATCGCCACCGACCAGCCGATGCGCACCAACTGAACACCCACCCTCCACCCTTGATGTTGGTCGAGCGTGAGGTGGCGGGCGGTCCCACCCACAAGGAGAACCCTCGCTTCAACTATGCGGCGCCCGCCCACGGACGACCCGCGACGCTAGACCGAGGCAGCTCCCGACGGACACCAGTCATGCGGTCCCGACCCGCGAATGTCAGTCTGACCCACCGTCGCTGCCCTGGGACGCCCGCCACCTCACACCCGCCACATCCAGCCCGATCGCGCGCAGGGCCTTGACGTTTCGCTCCATGTCAGTTGAACGCGCTCCCAGCAGAAGTCGCAGCGCGCTGCTCCCGTGGCGAGCGTGCCGGTGCGCGTGAAGCGCAGATGGGGCGAGAGGTCGGTGAACACGTAGTCGTCGTCGGCGCAGACTG
>JBLNDU010000096.1:0-5581 GCA_050261935.1 Nocardioidaceae bacterium
CGCCGTGCGGCTCGGCCGGCGCGTCTGGTCGGCGGCGCCGAGCGTGCGCTAGGCCGACGCGCTCGCCAGGGCCCTCACGCGCGCCGGCCGCCCACGCGCCGGCCTGCGCTGGGCGCGCCGAGCGCTCGGGCTCGGCTCTCGCGATCCGTCCTTCCGACTCCACGCGGGGCTCGCGGCCAGGGGCGCCGGCCGTCCGGCTGAGGCTGCGCGCGAGCTCGAGCTGGCGCTCGCCGGCGCGCCGGCCCTGTCGCCGCTGGCGGCGCGCGAGGCCGAGCGCGCGCTGAGGGCGCTGCGGTGAGGGCCGCGGCGCGCGTCGTCGCACTGGCTGCCGTCCTGGTCGCGCTGCTCGTCGCGGCGGCGCCGGGGGCATCCGCGCATCCGCTCGGGAACTTCTCGCTCAACCGGCTCACAACCGTGCGGGTCGACTCCGACCGCGTCGAGCTGCGCTACGTGCTCGACCAGGCCGAGATTCCGACGCTCCAGGAACGCGACGTCCCGCGCGCCCGGCTGCTCGCGCGCAAGCGCGCCGAGGTCCGCCGCGGCCTCCGGCTGACGGTGGATGGCCGGCCCGTGCGACCGCGCCTCGCGGGGCGCGGCTCGCTCGAGCTTCGGCCCGGCACGGCCGGCCTCGAGACCACCCGCGTCGAGCTCCGGCTCGCCGCGCGCGTGAAGGGGCCGCGGCGGATCGTCGTGCGCGATGGCACCTTCGCCGGGCGCATCGGGTGGAGGGCGATCGTGGCCCGCCCCGGCGAGGGCACGGCGGTCCGCACGGACGCTCCGAGCGGCGACCCCACCGACGGCCTGCGCCGCTACCCCGCCGACGTCATCGGCAGCCCGCCCGACCGACGCCGCGCGAGCTTCGAGGTCCGCCCGGGCGACGCAACGCTGTCGGCACCGGCGTTCGAGGGCGGCGAGCCGTCCACGGCGGGCGTGCGCGACGGCGGCTTCGCGAAGCTGTTCGAGGAGGCCAGCGCGGGCGAGGGCGTGCTCGCGCTGCTCCTGCTCGCCGCCTTCGGTTGGGGGGCGCTGCACGCGCTCTCGCCGGGCCACGGGAAGGCGATGGTCGCGGCCTACCTGGTGGGCACGCGCGGGTCCGCCCGGCACGCGGTGGCGCTCGGCGCCACCGTGACCGTCACGCACACGATCGGCGTCTTCGCGCTCGGTGTGGTCACGCTCGCGCTCTCGCAGTTCGTGCTGCCGGAGCAGCTGTACCCCTGGCTCACGCTCGTGTCCGGGCTCCTCGTGGTGGGCGTGGGAGGCGCGGTACTCCGCTCGCGCGTCCGGCAGGCGCGCGCACACGCGCACGGACACCCGCATCCGCACGAGCACGAGCACGGCCACACGCACGCGCACGCGCATCTGCACGGACACTCGCACCCGCACGAGCACGGACACCCGCACCCGGACGAGCACCCGCACGAGCACCCGCACGCGCACGCGCCCGCCGGGCCCGGCTGGCGCGGGATCGTCGGCATGGGCGCCGCCGCCGGCCTGATCCCCTGCCCGTCCGCGCTCGTCGTGCTGCTCGCCGCCATCGCGCAGCACGAGGTCGCGCTCGGGCTGCTCCTGATCGTCGCGTTCAGCCTCGGCCTCGCCGGCACCCTGACGGCGCTCGGCCTGGCCGTGGTCGGCGCGAGGCGCCTCGTGCCACGCGTCGGGATTCCGCCGCGGGTCGCGACGGGCCTGCCCGCCGCCTCGGCGCTCGTGATCGTCGCCGTCGGCTGCCTGTTGACGGCGCGCGCCCTGCCGGGCGTCGTCTGAGGCGCCGCGCGGCCGAGTCAGTCGGTCGTCCGCCCCGCCTCCGCCGGAATCCTCCCTTCGGAGGATGAGCCGCTAGCCCGAGCGGTCGATTGCGGCGGCCCGCGTGCGCCGTAGCGTGCCCACATGGTCTTCCAAGACGAGGCCCTGGAGGCGGCGGCGGGCCGAGTATACGGTGCGGCGCTCGCGGTGGCCGAGAGCGCGGACGCCGCGCTCGAGGTGAGCCGCCTGGTGCTCGAGCCGGCGCTGCGCCGCTCGGCGCGTTCCTGCGCGGAGCCGGATGGCGACGACCTCGTCGCACAGGCACTGCTGCTTGCCGTGAGCCGCTGGCCGGCCGCCCCCTACGCCGCGATGGCGCAGGAGGAGCGCGAGGTCGCCGTCCTCGCGCGCCCGGGTGGGCTGGCCGTGCCGGCGATCGCGTGCACCCTCGGCCTGCCCGACGCCACCGTCAAGGCCCGCATGCGGGGCGCGCTGCGGGCGCTGGCGCGCGCGGGCGCGCTCAGTTGAGGTGTCGTGCCGCGAACGCCGCCGCCTCCGCCCGGTTGCGGAAGCGCAGCTTCTCGAGCACATGGCGGACGTGCGTCTTGACCGTCGTCTCGCCGATCACGAGTCGGGCGGCGATCTCGCGATTTCGCAGCCCCTCCGCGAGCAGCGCCAGCACCTCCCGCTCGCGCTCGCTGAGCGTCTCGAGCGGGTCGCGGGACGCCGCGCCGCCGCGGCCGAGCTCGGCGAGCATGCGGCTCGCCATCGCCGGCGCGATCCGTGGCTCCCCGCGCGCGACCGCCAGCACCGCGTCCACCAGCTCGCGCGGCGGCATGTCCTTGAGCAGGTAGCCGGACGCGCCGACCCGCAGCGCCGCGTACAGATCGGGCTCCTCCTCCGACACCGTGAGCATGAGCACGGCCGCGCCCGGCACGCGCTCGCGCAACGCCGCGCACGCCTCGATACCACCCATCCCGGGCATGTTCAGGTCGAGCAGCACCACGTCGGGCGCGCGCCGCTCCGCGAGCGCCACGGCCTGCCTGCCGTCCTCGGCCATGCCGGCCACCTCGATGCGCTCATCGAGGCCCAGGAGCGCCGCCGTGCCCTCCCGCATGAGGCGGTGGTCGTCGGCCAGCAACACACGGATGAGCGGCTCGGTCACGTTCCCCCGCCCGTATCGTACGAACGCGGGCGGCGCTGGACCGAGAGGCCGCTCGCGCGCGGACGCCGCACCGCTACGCGCCGGTCTGGTACGCGCGCAGCGCGAGAGTGAGTATCAGCAGCGCGCCGACCGTCATCACGCCGATCTCGGCGAGCGCCACGCGGCGCGCGAGCACGAGCTGCTCGCGTCGCTCGAGCGCCTCGACGTCCTCGACGCCCTCGAGCTCCCGCATGCCCACCCCGGCGCGCATGCCCTCGCTCATGAAGGAGACGAGCAGCGGCCCGAGCCCGTAGATCACGTGCAGGTCGTCCGGCGCACGCCGCCCGCTCGCGAGCAGCAGCAACCCGAGCAGCGCCTGCACGACGACGAACGCCTGCGCGACGCGCAGCAGCGGCCAGAACGCGACCGACGGCTCCTTGCGCAGCCAGGCCACCGCGCCCCAGCCCGCGGCGATCGCGTTGAACACGAGCACGCCGATGCCGACGAACATGTGCAGCTCGCTCAGAACGCCACCTTTCGCACGAAGTAGCCCCGCCCCACGAAGCTCCGTTATACATCCGCTCTGCGGTGCTGAAGAGCTACGTGCCAGCCCTCGTGTTCCTGGTGCTGGGCCTGGGCGTCGGCACGGCCTTCACGCTGCTCAACGGCGTCGTCGGGCCGCGCCGGCCGCAGCGTACGAAGAGCGAGCCGTACGAGTGCGGGCTGCCCTCGGAGGTGCAGTCGAGCTTCCGCTTCGGGATCAGCTTCTACCTGATCGCGATGCTGTTCATCCTGTTCGACATCGAGGTCGTCTTCCTCTATCCGGTCGCTCTGCAGCTCGACGCGTTCGGGGTGTTCGCGCTCGTCGAGACCGTCGTGTTCGTCGTGCTGCTGGCGGTGGCGTTCGTGTTCGTCTGGCGGAGGGGCGCGCTCGAGTGGAGGTGAAGCGCACCAAGGTCGGCGACGACCTGCGCGTGCGCCAGCTGCGCGCGCGTCAGCTCTTGAGCGGCGAGCTCGAGGAGCGCGAGCTCGAGGAGCACGTGAAGGAGCGCGTGATACTCACGCGGCTCGAGGACGCGCAGAACTGGGCCCGCAAGAACTCGCTCTTCCCGCTCGGGTTCGGGCTCGCCTGCTGCGCGATCGAGATGATCACGGTGATCGGCTCGCCGCGCAACGACCTGGCCCGCTTCGGCGCCGAGGTGATCCGCTTCACGCCCCGGCAGGCCGACATGATCATCCTGAGCGGGCGCGTTTCGATCAAGATGGCGCCCGTCATCCGCCGCATCTACGACCAGATGCTCGAGCCCAAGTGGGTGATCGCGATGGGCGTCTGCTCCTCGAGCGCCGGCATGTTCAACAACTACGCGGTCGTGCAGGGCGCCGACAAGTTCATGCCCGTCGACGTCTACGTGCCGGGCTGCCCGCCGCGGCCCGAGGCGCTGATCTACGGGATCATGAAGCTGCAGGACAAGATCGCCGGCGACCCGGGCCTCGGCTGGCGCGAGCGCTACCGGGCGCACGGCACCGAGGAGCGCCCGCAGGGCGAGCACGCCGTTGCCTGACGCCACGGGGCTCGAGCTGCTGGCCCACCGGGTGCGCGACGCGGTGGGAGAGGAGGCGGTCGTCGACGCCCGCCACGCGCGCGGGCAGGCGACGCTCGAGGTGCGCCCGGCGGCGCTGCACGACGTGCTCGCCCACCTGCGCAGCCGCGACGAGGAGCCCTGGCCGCAGCTCATGAGCGTGCACGGGTGCGACTACCTCCCCGAGGAGCCGCGCCTCGGCGTCCACTACCAGCTGCTCTCGATGGAGCGGCTCGATCGCCTCAACGTGAAGACGCGCATGGGGGTCGACGATCCTCGCCTGCCCACGGCGGTCGACCTCTACCCCGCGGCCGAGTTCCAGGAGCGCGAGGTGTACGACATGTTCGGCGTGGTGTTCGAGGGCCATCCCGACCTGCGCCGGATCCTCATGCCGGAGGACTACGTCGGGCATCCGCAGCGGCGCGACTTCCCGATCGGCGGCGAGCCCGTCCTCTACACCTTCAACGAGCACGAGCTGCCGCGCTGGTATGACTGACCCGCTGGCCGTCCCCTACCGCGAGCGGGAGCGCTCGGTGACGCTCGAGCGCCTGGAGGCGGACGCCGGGCCGGTGGCCGGCACGGAGGCGCGCACCGAGGCGCCCGAGACCGAGCTGTTCACGATCAACCTCGGCCCGCACCACCCCGCCACGCACGGCGTGCTGCGGCTCCTGACGACGCTCGAGGGCGAGGTCGTGCGCGAGGTCAAGCCGATCATCGGCTACCTCCACACCGGCATCGAGAAGAGCTGCGAGGACCAGCAGTACTGGAAGGTGATCCCGTTCGTCGAGCGGATGGACTACCTCGCCTACTACTTCAACGCCACCGCCTTCTGCATGGCGGTCGAGGCGCTGCTCGGCGAGGAGGTGCCGCCACGCGCGCAGTACCTCCGCGTGATCCACCTCGAGCTCAACCGGATCGCCTCTCACCTGTTCTGGATCGCCACCGGCGCGCTCGACATCGGCGCGCAGACGATGCTCTGGTGGGGCTGCCGCGACCGCGACCTGGCGCTCGACCTGTTCGAGATGTCGGGCGGCCAGCGCATGCACCCGCGCTACATCCAGGTGGGCGGCGTGTTCGACGACATCCCGCCCGGCTGGGAGCGCAAGTGCCGCGAGTTCCT
>JBLNDU010000097.1:0-8687 GCA_050261935.1 Nocardioidaceae bacterium
GAGGGAGGACGTGTCGCGGGCCTACAGGCATAGCCTCAACGGGAGCTCGCTCGAGGGCGGGCGCCTGCAGTTCGAGGTCGACTCCGTGAGCCTCCGCTTCGGCGGGCTCCTGGCGCTCGACGACGTGAGCCTGTCGGTCCGTCAGGGCGAGATCCACGCGATCGTGGGGCCCAACGGCGCGGGCAAGACCAGCCTGCTGAACTGCGCGAGCGGCATCTACCGGCCGCAGCAGGGCTCGATCCGGTTGCACGAGGGCGACGGCGAAGGGCGCGTGCACGAGCTCACGCGCGCGCGCCAGAGCCGGATCGCCCGCTGGGGCGTGGCCCGCTCGTTCCAGAACATCGAGCTCTTCCGCCACATGACGGTGCTCGACAACCTGCTGCTCGGCCGCCACGTGCACATGCGGCACAACCTGCTGAGCGCCTCGGTCTGGTTCGGCCCGGCGCGGCGCCAGGAGATCGAGCAGCGCGAGATCGTCGAGGAGGTGATCGACTTCCTCGCGCTTCAGCCCTTCCGCAAGCAGGAGGTGGCGCGCCTGCCGTACGGCGTGCAGAAGCGGGTCGAGCTCGGCCGCGCGCTCTGCCTGTGCCCGGCGATCCTCGTGCTCGACGAGCCGATGGCCGGCATGAACGCCGAGGAGAAGGAGTTCATGGCCCGCTACGTGCTCGACGTGAACGAGCTGGCCGGCGTCACCGTCGTGATGATCGAGCACGACATGGGCGTCGTGATGGACATCTCGCACCGCGTGACGGTGCTCGACTTCGGTCACGTGATCGCCGCTGGGCCGCCCGCCGAGGTAGCGAGCGACGAGCGCGTCATCGAGGCGTACCTCGGGGAGGGGGTCCGCGCTTGAGCGAGGCCGTGTCGACGACCTTCCCGAAGCTGCTCGCAGGGCTCGCCGAGCAACGCCCCGACGACGTGGCGCTGCAGGAGAAGCGCTACGGCATCTGGCAGCCGATCACCTGGTCCGAGTACCACGCGCGCGTGGGGCGCTTCGCCCAGGGGCTCGCCACCATGGGCTTCGAGCGCGGCGAGGTGCTCGCCATCCTCGGCGACAACCGGCCCGAGTGGCTGATCGCGGAGCTCGCCGCGCAGTCGCTCGGCGGCATGTCCGTCGGGCTCTACCCGCAGGGCGTGCTAGAGGAGGTCGAGCACGTGATCACGTACGCCGACGTGCGCTTCGTGGTCGCGGAGGACCAGGAGCAGGTCGACAAGCTCCTCTCGCTGCGCGCCGCCGGGCGGCTCGGGCGCGTCGAGCGCATCGTCTACTACGATCCGCACGGCCTCGAGCAGTACCCGCGCGAGCTGCTCGTCGACTTCGACGCGGTCGAACGGGCGGGCGCGGAGTTCGAGACCCGAAACCCGGGCTGGATCGCCGCCGAGGTGGAGCGCGGCGGGCCGGAGGACATCGCCGTGCTCTGCACGACCTCGGGCACCACCGCGCGACCCAAGCTCGCCATGCTGTGCCACCGCAACCTGCTCTCGATGGGCCGTGCGCTGCAGGAGGTCGACCCGATCGAGGCGGACGACGAGTACCTCTCCTTTCTGCCGTTTGCGTGGATCGGGGAGCAGATGCTCGCGCTCGCCTGCGGGCTGCAGGCGGGCTTCGTGCTCAGCTTCCCCGAGGACCCGGAGACGATGCGCTCCGACCTGCGCGAGATCGGGCCGCGCGTGATGTTCAGCCCGCCGCGCATCTGGGAGAGCCTCGTCTCGCAGGTGCAGGTCCGCCTCGACGACGCCGACCGCCTCAAGCGCGCGGTGTTCTCCTGGGCCTACCGGATCGGCATGCGGGCGGCCGAGGCGCGCCTCGAGGGGCGTCGGCTCGGACTCGGCGCGCGGCTCGCCCACCGGCTCGCGGACTGGGCGGCGCTGCGCCCCGTCCGCAACCAGCTCGGGCTGACGCGCCTGCGGCGCGGCTACACGGGCGGCGCGCCGCTCGGCCCGGACGTGTTCCGCTTCTTCCACGCGATCGGCGTGAACCTGAAGCAGATCTACGGGCAGACGGAGATCTGCGGCATCGCCGTGGTGCACCGTGACGACTCGATCCGCTTCAACACGGTGGGCACGCCGATCCCCAGCACCGACCTCGAGCTGGACGACGGCGAGATCCTCCTGCGCTCGCCCGCGGTGTTCGCCGGCTACTGGCGCAACCAGGAGGCGAGCGCCGAGGCGCTTCGCGGCGGCTGGCTCCACACGGGAGACGCCGGCTACCTGGAGGACGGGCACCTGGTGGTGATCGACCGCGCCAAGGACGTCATGCGCGCGCCGGACGGCACGCTCTTCAGCCCCGCGTTCGTCGAGAACAAGCTCAAGTTCAGCCCCTACGTGCAGGAGGCGGTCGTGTTCGGCGGGCAGGACCGCCCGTACGTCACGGCGATGGTCTCAATCGACATGGAGACGGTCGGCAGCTGGGCCGAGCGCGAGCACATCGGCTACACGACCTACACGGACCTGGCGCAGAAGGAGGAGGTCTACGAGCTGCTGGCGCGGGCGGTCGCGCGCGCCAATGAGGATCTGCAGGAGAGCGTCCGGGTGCGGCGCTTCGTGCTCCTCCACAAGCCGCTCGACGCCGACGACGAGGAGCTGACGCGCACGCGCAAGGTCCGCCGCGGCACGATCCACGAGCGCTACGCCGTGATCATCGGCGCGCTCTACGAGCAGGTGAGCTCGGTGGAGCTCACCGTCGTCGTGACGTACCAGGACGGGACCCGCACCGAGCGCAGGATCGAGCTGCGCATCCGCGACATGGAGGGATTCGTCGCGCCGCCGCCGGCGAGGCGCAGGCGCGAGCTCGAGTGGAGCGCCGCCTGATGGAGACGTTCGTCCAGCTCACCGTCAACGGCCTCTCGAACGGCGCGATCCTCGCGCTCGCGGCGCTCGGGTTCGTGCTGATCTACAAGGCCTCGGGCGTGATCAACTTCGCGCAGGGCTACTTCCTGCTGATCGGGGCGTACGTGCTCTGGGCGGCGATCGTCGACCTCGGCCTGCACTGGACGTTCGCGGTGCTGATGGCGCTCGCCGTCGCCGTCGCGCTGGGCGTCGCGGTCGAGCGCTTCGTGCTGCGACCGCTCGTAGGGCAGCCCGTCATCTCGGTGATCATGGTCACGATCGGGCTGGCGCAGATCCTGGGCGCGCTCGTCCAGCTGATCTGGGGCACGGAGCCCAAGCCGTTCCCCGACTTCATCCCGAGCGACACGGTCGAGCTGGCCGGCGCCACCGTGTCGGAGAACCGCCTGTGGGCGGTGGCGCTCGCCGCGCTCGCCCTGGTCGGGTTCGCGCTCTTCTTCCGGCGCTCGCGCGACGGCGTCGCGATGCGCGCCGTGGCCGACGACCAGCAGGCGGCGCTCGTGATGGGCATCAGCGTGCGGCGCACGTTCGCGCTGGCGTGGGCGCTCGCCGGTGCGAGCGCCGTCGTGGGGGGCATGCTCGTGGCGAACCTGGTGGGCGTATCCGAGCGCGTGAGCGGCTTCGGCCTGCTCGTGTTCCCGGTCGTGATCCTGGGCGGGCTCGACTCCGTGCCGGGCGCCGTCGTGGGCGGCGCGATCATCGGGCTGCTCGCGTCGTACACCGGTGGCTACGTGGGCGGCGGGCTCCAGACGGTGATCCCGTACGTCGCGCTGGTGCTGATCCTGCTGCTCAAGCCCTACGGCCTGTTCGGGCAGGTCCGGATCGAGCGCGTCTGAGCGATGGCCGCCACGACCACAGGCGTCTACCACCGCTCCTACCGGGCCGACCTCGCGCTGCGCGCCACGCCGGTCGAGTACGTGCGGCTCGTGCTGGCGGTGGCCGCCGTGGTGGCGGCGCCGTACCTCGTGAACCCCACCTGGCTCACGGTGCTCGACCAGATCGGGATCGCGGTGGTCGGCGCCGTAGGCCTCAACATCCTCGTGGGCAGCACGGGGCAGATCAGCCTCGGCCAGGGCGGCTTCCTGGCGGTGGGCGCATACACGGCGGGCATCCTGAGCGCCAAGGCGGGGCTCGCGTTCCCCTTCGGGATCGTCGGCGCGGCGCTCTCGACGGCCGTGGTGGGGGCCTTCTTCGGGCTTCCGGCGCTGCGGCTGAAGGGCCTCTACCTGGCGATCGCGACGCTCGCCTCGCAGCAGATCATCATCTGGGTGGTCACGCACTGGGACGCCGTGACGGGCGGCACCTCTGCGCTCGTCGTGCCGCCGCCGGAGCTCTTCGGGCTCGACCTCGCCGGCGACTTCCGCTTCTACTGGGTGATCGTCTTCTTCGCGGTGCTGGCCGTGCTCGCGACCACGAACCTGCTGCGCAGCGGGACCGGGCGCGCGTTCGTAGCGATCCGCGACCAGGACATCGCGGCGGCGTCGATGGGCGTCGAGCTGACGCGCTACAAGCTGCTCGCCTTCTTCGTGTCGTCGGGGCTCGTGGGCGTGGCCGGGGCGCTCACGGCCTACCACACCCAGATCGTGAGCTGGGAGCGCTTCACGCTCGACACGTCGATCCTCTACCTGGCGATGATCATCGTCGGCGGGCTCGGGCGCGTGTCCGGCGCGATCTACGGCGCGGCCCTGATCGTCGCGCTGCCGGCGGCGATCCAGGAGCTGAGCCTGTCGGTCGGCGGCGTGTTCACGTTCATGGAGCGCGAGCTGCCCGCGATCCAGCAGCTCATCTTCGGGCTCGTGATCGTGCTGTTCCTGATCTTCGAGCCGCGCGGGCTGGCCCGGATCTGGGAGCGGATGAAGAACTACTTCCGGCTCTGGCCGTTCCGGCACTGAAAGGCGAGCGAGGGGGGAGGTCGATGTGAGAGGTGCAGCATCAATCGAGGGGAGGAGGAGGACCATGCGCAGACGGCTCAGCGCGCTGGCGCTGACGCTCGTGCTCGCGGCCGCGGGGGTGGCCGCGGGCTGCGGCGACGACGACGGCGGAGGCGGCGGTGGCGGCCCGATCAAGATCGGCGGCATCTTCGACCTGACCGGGGCCACTGGCGACGTCGGCACGCCGTACGCCGACGGCGTGAAGGCCTACGTCAACAAGCTCAACAGCGACGGCGGAATCGACGGGCGCAAGATCGACCTGAGCTGGGCGGACTACGCCTACGAGATCCCGCGCGCCGAGCAGCTCTACTCGCGGCTCAAGTCGCAGGGCGTCGTGGCCATCCAGGGCTGGGGCACGGGCGACACCGAGGCGCTGCGTGGCCGCATCGCCACGGACAAGCTCCCGTTCATGTCGGCCTCCTACGACGAGACGCTGTCCGACCCGAAGGAGGCCCCCTTCAACTTCGTGGTGGCCACCACCTACTCGCAGCAGATGCGGATCGCGCTCGACTGGATCGCCAAGCGGTCCGGCGGCAAGGCGAACGTGGCGGTGTTCCACAACGACAGCCCGTTCGGCGAGTCGCCGATCGAGGACGGCAAGAAGTTCATCGACGAGAAGGGGCTCGGGCTCGGCTACAGCTCGTACGCGATGCCGGCCGAGGCGACGGACTACGTGAGCGAGCTCGAGCGCGCGAAGGGAGCCAATTACATCGTGATCCAGAACGTCTCGACGCCGGCGGCGCAGCTGGCGAAGGACGTGAAGCGCCAGGGCTCGAAGGCCCAGATCGTGTGCCTCAACTGGTGCGGCGACGAGCTGTTCGCGAAGCTCGCCGGCGGGGCCGCGGAGGGCGTGGTCGCGGTCATGCCGTTCGCCTCCACGACGTCGGGCGTGCCCGGGCTCAAGGCGCCGGCAGCCGCCGCGGGCGGCCAGGCGGCGCTCGAGAAGAAGGGCGTCCACTACGTCCAGGGCTGGTACACGATGGACGTCATGACGGCGGGCATCAGGAAGGCGCTCGAGGACTCCGACTCGATCGACGGCGAGAAGATCCGGACGGCGCTCCAGGAGATGGGGGCGGTTCAGACCGGAGAGGTGACCGGGCCGATCAAGTTCAGCGCCGACAACCACGCCGGCATGAAGTCGTCTCGGCTGTTCCAGGTGAAGGGCGGCGAGTGGCAGCCGATCACGGGGTTCGAGACGCCCTGAGGCGGCAGGCAAGGGGCGGGGGAGCCGCAACGGCTCCCCCGCTCGCGCGCCCGGGAGCGGCGTCGTGCTCCAGCTGAACAACGTCGAGGTGATCTACGACGAGGTGATCCTCGTCCTGCGCGGCCTGTCGCTGCGCGTGGAGCAGGGGCAGGTCGTGGCGCTGCTCGGCTCGAACGGCGCCGGCAAGTCCACCACGCTGAAGGCGATCTCCGGCCTGCTCCCGTCCGAGAACGGCGAGGTGTCGGACGGAGAGGTCACCTGGAACGGCTGGCCGATCCAGCGTCGCGACGCGGCCGAGATCGTGCGGCTCGGGATCTCCCAGGTGATGGAGGGAAGGAGGATCTTCGAGCACCTCACGACGGAGGAGAACCTGCACGCCGGTGCCTACACGCGCGGCCTCGGCGGCGACTGGCGCGAGGAGCTCGAGCGCGTCTACGCCTACTTCCCCCGCCTGCGCGAGCGGCGGACGCAGGTGGCCGGCTACCTCTCAGGCGGCGAGCAGCAGATGCTCGCGATCGGGCGGGCGCTGATGACCTCGCCCAAGCTGATGATGCTCGACGAGCCGTCGCTCGGGCTCGCGCCGCGCCTCGTCGCGGACATCTTCGGGATCGTGCGCCGGCTGAACGAGGAGCTCGGCACCACGATCCTGCTGGTCGAGCAGAACGCCGGGCGGGCCCTTGAGATCGCCGACCACGGCTACGTGATGGAGAACGGACGCATCGTGCTCGACGGCCCCGCCGCCGAGCTCGCGCGCAACCCCGACGTGCAGGAGTTCTACCTCGGCATCACGGAGTCCGGCCAGCGCCGCAGCTACCGCGACGTGAAGCAGTACACGCGCCGGAAGCGCTGGCTGTGAACGAGCCCATCGAGCGCTACCGGTCGAGCTTCGACGCGCGCGTGCGGGCGCTGCTGCCCGAGGCGGCTCGCCGCCTGCCGGGCCTCGAGGCGCGCCTGCGGCAGGCCGGGATCGAGGCCGACGAGCTCGTGGACGTGGCGGCGCTCGACCGGCTGCCGGTCCTGCGCAAGGACGACCTGGTGGAGCTGCAGGCCGCGGCGCCGCCGTTCGCCGGCCTCGTCGCGGACAGACCGCGACCGCGCCGGGTGTTCCAGTCGCCCGGCCCGCTGTACGAGCCCGAGCACGGCGGCCCCGACCCATGGCGCTGGGCGCCCGCGCTGCGCGCCGCCGGCTTCGGCGCGGAGGACCTCGTGCTCAACGCCTTCGGGTATCACCTCACGCCGGCGGGGGCGATGTTCGAGGAGGCGGCGTTCGCGCTCGGCGCGACCATCCTGCCGGCCGGCGTGGGCGGCATGGAGCTCCAGGCGCGCGCCTGCCGAGACCTCGGCGTGACTGCCTACGTCGGCCTGCCGAGCTACCTGAACGCCCTGCTCGAGCGGGCCGACGAGCTCGGGCTCGAGCCGGCCTCCTGGCCGCTTCGCCGCGCGTTCGTCACGGCCGAGCCGCTGCCCGCCTCGCTGCGCGCGGCGCTCGAGCGACGGGTGGTCGTCGTCCGCCAGGGCTACGGCACCGCGGAAACGGGCCACCTCGGCTACGAGTGCGAGGCGAGGCGAGGCCTTCATCTGCCCGCCGACGCGCTCGTTCAGGTCTGCGACCTCTCTACCGGCGAGGCGCTCTGGGACGGGCGCGAGGGCGAGGTGGTCGTGACCGTGCTCGCGCCCCACGCGCCGCTGGTCCGCTTCGGCACGGGCGACCTCTCCGCGCTCCTGCAGGAGCCCTGCGACTGCGGGCTCGGGACGCCGCGCATCGCCGGCTGGCTCGGCCGCGTCGGCGACGCGGTGAAGGTCCGGGGGCTGTTCCTCCACCCGCGCCAGGCGCTCGCGGCGCTGAGCGGGCTCCCCGAGGTGACCCGCTTCCGCTTCGTCGTCGAGCGACACGACCACCGCGACCTGCTGCGCTGCGAGGTCGTGCCGGCGGCCGGCGCGGAGCCCGACGGCGTGCGGCGCGCCGTCCGCGACCGGATCCGCGCGCGCCTCAGGTTCGACTCCGAGGTCATGATCGTGGACGACGTGGACCCCGAGCCGCCGCTGATCGATCGCCGCCGCTGGGACTGAGTGGTCACTCCCGTGACCACTGAGCTCGGGCCGACCCGGTTCGTCGAGGTGCGCGGGCGGCGCCTCGAGTACGTCGACATCCCGGCGCGCCGGGCCGGCCGTCCGCCGCTCGTGCTGCTGCACGAGGGGCTCGGCTGCGTCGAGATGTGGCGCGACTTCCCGCAGCTCGTGGCGCGCGCGACCGCGCGCCGGACGGTGGCGTACTCGCGTTTCGGGCACGGTCGCTCGGACCCGCTCGACGCGCCGCGGCCGCACTACTACCTCCACGACGAGGCGCTCGTCTACCTGCCCGAGGTGCTCGCGGCGCTCGGCTTGGCCGACGCCGTGCTGATCGGCCACAGCGACGGCGCCTCGATCGCGCTGATCCACGCCGGCGCCTGCCGCCGGTCGGTCGCCGGGGTGGTCGCCATGGCCCCGCACGAGTTCGTCGAGGACGTCACGCTCGAGGGCATCCGCGCGGCGGTCGACGGCTGGGACGCGAGCGGCCTCCGGCAGCGCCTAGAGGGCTACCACCGCGACCCGCTCGGCGTGTTCCGCGCCTGGCACGAGACCTGGCTCGACCCCGCCTTCCGGGGCTGGAACATCGAGCCCTACCTGCCCGGCATCCGCTGCCCGCTCCTGGCGATCCAGGGCTA
>JBLNDU010000098.1:0-10369 GCA_050261935.1 Nocardioidaceae bacterium
GAGCGCCTGCGGCCCGTCGCAGATCGCCTCCTCGGGGCAGGGGTGGATCTCGACGATGACGCCGTCGGCGCCGGCCGCCGCCGCGGCGAGCGAGAGCGGCTCGACGAGGTCACGCTTACCCGCGGCGTGGCTCGGGTCGACGAGCACGGGGAGGTGCGACAGCTCCCCCAGCACCGGGATGGCGGTGATGTCGAGCGTGAAGCGGTAGCTCGACTCGAACGTCCGGATGCCGCGCTCGCACAGGATCACCCGGTCGTTGCCCTCCTTGAGCACGTACTCGGCCGCCATCAGGAGCTCCTCGAGCGTGGCGGACAGGCCGCGCTTGAGCAGCACGGGTACGCCCGCGCGACCGACCTCGGTGAGCAGGGCGTAGTTCTGCATGTTGCGGGCGCCGAGCTGCACGACGTCGGCCACCTCGAGGACCGCGTCGATGTCGCGCACGTCCATCAGCTCGGTCACGATCGGCAGCCCGGTCTCGGCCTTCGCCTCGGCGAGCAGGCGCAGCCCGGCCTCGCCCAGCCCCTGGAAGGAGTAGGGCGAGGTGCGCGGCTTGTAGGCGCCGCCGCGCAGCAGCCCGGCGCCGGCGTCGCGTGCGGCCCGCGCCGCGTCGAGCATCACCTCCTGCGACTCGACCGTGCAGGGACCGGCGATCACCGCGAAGTGGCTGCCGCCGATCCTGCGCCCGTCCACGTCGATCACGGTGCGCTCGCCGCGCTTGTACTGGGCTGAGGCGAGCTTGTACGGCTTCTGGATCGGGACGAGGTGGTCCACCCCGGGCGTGCCCTCGAGGCCGAGGTTGGCCACGCGCTCGCGCGAGCCGATCGCCCCGATCACCGTCAGCACCTCGCCCCGCGAGACGTGCGCCGACGCCCCGACCGACTCCACCCTGCGCACGACGGCGGAGATCTGCTCCTCCGTCGCCCCCTCTTTCATCACGATCATCATCTGCGCCTCGGCAATCCTCTCAAGTCGTCCCTTCCCTGGTACGGCGGCTGGCCACGTGCGGCCGGGTGGAGTCGGCGTCCGGCGGTCGGTTCTGCGGCGCGTGCGGCGTGAGCCGCGGCCGGACGCCTAGCTAAATCGCCAGTACGGGTAGGCGCGCTGATCGGCGGCGAGGCGAACGGCCGGCTGCGCGCGACGGGTCACGGACCAACTTCTAGCAGGCCCGGCCGCCCGTGGCCAGCCCACCGCTCAGAGCAGCTCGTCGAGGGCGCTCAGGAAGCGGTCGTTCTCGTGCCGGCGGCCGAGCGTCACGCGCAGCCGGCCGGGCTCGCCGAGCGCCGCGCCCGAGCGCACGATGACGCCGCGCTCGGCGAGGGCGCGCACGAGCTCGGCGTCGTCGCGCTCGCCGAGGTGCACCCAGACGAAGTTGGCCTCGCTGTCGCTCGAGCGCAGGCCGCGCTCCGCGAGCTCCGACTCGACGTGGAGGCGCTCGATCGCGGTGTGCTCGACCCGCCGCTCGACCTCGTCCTGGTGGCGAAGCGCCTCTGCGGCCGCGGCCTGGGCGAGCGAGTTGACCGAGAACGGCTGCCGCACGCGGTCGACCGCGTCGCGGAAGGCGGGCGATCCGAGCGCGTAGCCGACGCGCAGCCCGCAGAGCCCGTAGACCTTCGAGAAGGTGCGCAGCAGCACGAGGTTCGGGTGGCGGGCGAGCAGGTCGAGCGACTCGTCGGGATCCTGGAGCGTCGAGAACTCGACGTAGGCCTCGTCCAGGATCACGGCCACATGACGCGGCAGCTCGGCGACGAAGGCGTCGATCGCCGCCGGCGGGTGCGCGGTGGCGGTCGGGTTGTTCGGGTTGCAGACCAGCACGAGGCGCGTGGCGTGCGTCACCTCGCGCGCCATCGCGTCGAGGTCGTGGGCGTCGTCGCCGTCGAGCGGCACCCTGATCGCGCGCGCGCCGCTCGCGGCGGCCACGTGCGGGTACATCGAGAAGGAGGGCCAGGCGTAGACGAGCTCGGCGCCCGGCTCGAGCAGGGCCTCGCCGGCGGCGAGCAGGATCTCGCAGGAGCCGTTGCCCACCGCCACCTGGTCGGAGGGCAGCCCGACCCGCTCGGCGATCCGGCGCCGCAGGAGCGACTTGTCGGGGTCGGGGTAGCGGTTGAGGGCCGCCAGCTCGGCCTCGATCGCCTCGAGCACGGCGGGGTGCGGGCCCCAGGGCGCCTCGTTCGAGGCGAGCTTCACGAGCTCGCCCTCGTAGGCGTGGGTGCCCGCCACCGGATAGCTCGGGATCCGGCGCAGGCGCTCGTTGAACTCGATCCGCGTCACTGCGCCCCCTCCAGGTCGGCGCGCAGCGCGGTCGCCTCGCGCAGGTACACGTGACGCGGCTCGCTGCCCTCGTCGGCGTAGCAGTGGAGCAGCAGGCGGATGACGCGCGGAAGCGCGCCGGGCACGCCGATCTCGCGCGCGCACAGGAGCGGCACCGCAGACAGGCCCAGCCGGCGCGCGGCGACGGCCGGGAACTCCGCATCGAGGTCGTCGGTGCAGGTGAAGATGCAGCTCACCATGTCCTCCGCGCGCAGCCCGTTGCGCCGGATCACCTCCGTGACCAGCTCCTCCGTGGCGGACAGGATGGCGTCGGCGTCGTTGCGCTCCACGCTGACCGCGCCTCGCAGCGCTCGCAGCCTCACGGCGGCGATTGTGGCAAGCGCGGCGGGGCTATCGCCGCCGCGCGCAGCCGCTCCACCTCCGCGCGGCTCAGCCGGCGGGCGCGTCCGGGCGGCAGCTCGCCCAGCCCGAGCGGCCCGAAACCCACCCGCTCGAGCGCCGTCACGCGGTGCCCGACCGCCTCGCACATCCGCCGCACCTGGCGCTTGCGGCCCTCGCGGAGCGTCACCTCGAGCTCGCCCGGACGCGACTGCCGCGCCCGCGCCGGGGCCGTGCGCCCGTCCTCGAGCTCCACGCCCTCGCGCAGCATGCGCAGCGCGTGGGGGGCGACGCGCGGCGGCTCGACCCGCACGCGGTAGGTCTTCTCGACGCCGTAGCGTGGGTGGGTCAGCCGCTCGGCGAGCGCGCCGTCGTTCGTGAGCAGGATCAGCCCCGTGCTGTCGGCGTCGAGGCGCCCGACCGGGTAGAGCCGCCGCTGCAAGCGCACCAGCTCGACGACGGTAGGGCGGCCGTGCGTGTCGCGCGCGGTCGAGACGACGCCGGCCGGCTTGTTGAGCGCGTGCACCTCGAGCGGCTCGGGCCGGACCGGCTCGCCGTCGAGCGCCACGGCGCTCGCCTCGTCGACGTCGCGGGCGGGGTCGGCCACCCGCTCGCCGTCGACGCTCACGCGCCCCTCGGCGACGAGCAGCTCGGCGGCGCGGCGCGAGGCCACGCCGGCGTGCGCGAGGTACTTGGCGAGTCGCACGGGGCCAGGCTGCCACACTCGTCGCGGTGGACCTCGAGCTGCTGGCCCAGCGGCTCGCCGAGCGCGACGAGCCGGCCTTCCGCGCCGGCCAGGTGTGGCGCTGGGCGGCGCGCGGCGCCCCCTCCTACGAGCGGATGACCGACCTTTCGCGCGCGCTGCGCGCCGCGCTGGCCAAGGAGGTGCCGTTCTCCTCGCTCGAGGTCGTGACGGAGGAGCGGGCGCGCGACGGCACGCGCAAGGCGCTCTTCCGGACCCGCGACGGAAAGCCGGTCGAGACGGTGCTCATGCGCTACGTGGACGGGAGGCGCTCGCTCTGCCTCTCGAGCCAGTCGGGCTGCCCGCTCACGTGCAGCTTCTGCGCCACGGGGCGGATGCGCTTCGGGCGCAACCTCACGGCGTCGGAGATCCTCGACCAGGCGCTCCACTTCCGCCGCACGGAGGCGGTCAACCACGCGGTGTTCATGGGGATGGGCGAGCCGCTCATGAACCTCGACGCCGTGCTCGACGCCTGCCGCCGACTGCCCGACCTGGGGATCCCCGCGCGCAACACGGCGGTCTCGACGGTGGGCTGGATCCCCGGCATCGAGCGGCTCCGGAGCTCGGGGCCGCCGGTGCGGCTCGCGCTCTCGCTCCACGCCGCAGACGACGCTCTGCGCTCGGAGCTGATGCCGGTCAACGACCGCTACCCGCTGGCGGCCGTGCTCGACGCCTGCCGGCGCTGGCACGCCGCCCGCCGCCGTGCGGTGTTCGTCGAGTACGTGATGCTCGGCGGCGTGAACGATCGCTACGAGCAGGCGGAGGCGCTCGCGGACGTGCTCGAGCCGCGGCGCGCCTTCAAGGTCAACCTCATCCCCTACAACCCGACGGAGTCAGGCTTCCGCGGCTCGACGCGCGACGCCATCGACGCCTTCAGGGCCGTCCTCGAGCGGCGCGGCGTGCGCGCCATTGTCAGGCTGACCCGCGGGCGCGACATCGACGCCGCCTGCGGCCAGCTCGCCGCGCGCGGCTGAGCGCCCGCGCGGCAGCCCGCCCCCGGCGGCGAGCCAGGAGCCGCCCACGATCAGCGCCAGCCCCGCCGCGGTGGCGGCCGTGAACGACTCGTCGAGCAGCGCGACGCCGTACACGACGGCGAACCCGGGCGCCACGTAGGTCACGAGCGAGGTGCGCGCCGCGCCGACCGAGTCGATCAGCGAGTAGAAGATGACGAACGCGAAGCCCGTGCCCACGAGGCCGAGCGCCGCCACGGCACCGAGCGCGCCGAGCCCGGGAGCGTGCGGCGGGCGGTCGGCGAGCGCGAGCGGGAGCGTCATGAGCGCGCTCGCCGCCATCGTGGCCGCGACGGTGCCGACCGGTTGCACGCCCGCGAAGCGCCGCTTCAGGTAGTGCGAGCCGGCGGCGTAGCCGAAGCTCGCCAGCACGACCATGAGCCCGCCGACCAGGGCCGCGCCGCTCCCTCCGAGGTCCGCGCCCAGCAGGACCGCCACGCCGGCGATCCCGATCGCGACGCCGGCGAGCGCTGATCCGCCGGCGCGCTCCTCGTGGTCGACCGCGAAGGCCAGCAGGAAGGCGAAGATCGGCGTGCTCGCCACGAGGATGCCGGCGAGCGAGGAGGAGATCTCCTGCTCGCCCAGGGCGATCAGCATGAACGGCCCGGCCACCTGCATCGCCGCCAGCGCCGCAACCGACACGAGTCGCTCCCGCAGCGCGCCAAGCGCGCCGAGCGCCGCCGCGAGCGGAAGCAGGACGAGCGCCGCGAGCGCCGTCCGCCCGAAGACGATCGCCGCAGCGGGCAGGTCGTCCTCGACGCCGATCTTGATCAGCATGTAGGACGCGCCCCAGACGGACGCCAGCAGCACGAGCAGCGCCCAGGAGCGGCCGGTCACCCACGCGAGCATAGGGCGCGCCGTCGGCGCCCCGGCGTCGCCTCAGGCGAGCACCTTCACCGCGCTCGTGAAGCCGGTGCCGAGCGGCTCCTGAAGCGCCATGTGCAGGTAGCCGAGCGCCTCGAGCTGGCGCGCGCGGGCGAGCGGGCCCGCGTCGATCGGCCGCAGGCCGCCCGCCTCGGCCAGGTCCGCGACCGTGCGCTTCGCGTCCTCGTCGTCCCCCGCGATGAAGACGTCGAGCGGCTGCCCGGCCACCTCGCCCGCGCCGAGCGTGCGCGCGAACGTGGTGTTGAACGCCTTGACGACCTTGGCCCCCTCGGGCGCGGCTGCGGCGATCTCCTCGGCGGCCGAGCCCGCCTCGACGGCGAGCGGCTCGAAGCTCGAGAAGTCGACCGGATTCGTGATGTCGACGACGACCTTGCCGTCGAGCTCGTCCGCGAGGCGCCCCACGATCTCGCCGGCGGCCGCGTAGGGCACCGCGAGGACGACCACGTCGCCCTCGACCCGATCGCCGGAGCGCGCCGAGCCGCCCCCGACCGCGCCGAGCTCGGCGGCGAGCTTCTCCGCCGCCCCCGGCTCGTTCTCGATCAGCGTGACGTCGTTGCCGCCGGCTACCGCCCGCGTGCCGATGCCGCGCGCCATGTTGCCGGTCCCGACGATGGTGATCCTCACGTGTCCCTCCCTCGCCGGCCGCCGCCGGTCTCATGCCCCGCGCGGCGGCGGTTGCTCCTCGGCGCAGGCTTACCCGGAGCCGCCCGGCCCGACCGCCCCGAGCGCCTCCTCGACCGTGACCGGGCTGAGCCGGGCCGCCCGCGCCGCGTCGAGCAGCGCAGGCAGCGCGGCGGCCGTGGGCGCCGCGCTCGGGCGGCTCGCGTAGCGCGCCGAGTCGTGCAGCAGGACGATCGCGCCGTCGTCGAGGTCGCGCGCGGCGAGCTCGGCGATCCGCTCGGCGCCGATCGCCTCCCAGTCGCCGCCCCACGCCGACCAGAGCACGGGCACCAGCCCGAGCTCGCGGGCGGCCGCGTGGGAGCGGTCGCTGAAGCGGCCGTAGGGCGGCCGCACGAAGCGCGGCTCGCGGCCGGTGGCCGAGAGCAGGACGTCGCGCCCGCGCTCGAGGTCGGCGCGCACGGCGGCACCGAGCTCGTCGTGCTCCACGTGCAGGAAGCCGTGCAGCGCCGGCTCGTGGCCGCGCGCCACGAGCTCACGCGCGAGCTCTGGGTGAGCCTCCACCTGCTCGCCGACCAGGAAGAAGGTGGCGCGCGCGCCGCCCGCCTGGAGCGCGTCGAGCACGGCCGGCGTGGCGTCGGGGTCGGGCCCGTCGTCGAAGGTGAGGGCGAACCGTCGCCGCCCGCGGTCGAGCCGCTCGCGGCCGGGGAGGCGGCGCCAGCGCTCGACGGTGTCGACGAGCTGGCGGTAGCTCGGCATCGGCTACGCCTGGGCGGCGGACGGGTCGGCGCGCTGCTCGCCGGCCCTGAGCAGGCGCTCGCGCAGCTCGGCCTCCTCGTCGGGCGAGGGGTCGAACGCCGCGGGGTCCGGCAGCGCGTCGAGCGACTCGAGCCCGAACAGCTTCTCGAACAGCTCTGTCGTGCGGTAGGTGAGCGCGCCGAAGCGCGAGCGGCCCGACTCCTCGATCAGGCCGCGCTCGAGCAGCGTGGCCACGGCCGACTCGGAGGCGACGCCGCGGATGCGGGCGATCTCGGGGCGCGAGACGGGCTGGAGGTAGGCGACGATCGCGAGGCACTCGGCCTGCGCCTGGGTGAGCGGCGGCGTGCGCGGCCGGGCGAGCAGGCGGCGGGCGGCGTGCTCCGCGACCGGGTCGGTGGCGAGCGCCACGCCGCCAGCCACCTCGCGCAGCACCACGCCGCGCCAGCCCTCGGCGTAGTGCTCGCGCAGGCGCGCGAGCGCCTCGACCACCTCGCCCTCCGACACCTCGCAGGCGTCGGCGAGCCGCTCGACCGAGACCGGCTCGGACGACAGGAAGAGGAGCGCCTCGATCACGCGCGCCAGCGTGTTCACGGGCGCTCCTCGGCGCCCCGGCGCACGCCGTGCACGGTGATCGGCCCGAACGGCACCTCCTGCTCCCAGTCGGCCTCGCCCGCCTTGTAGAGCTCGAGCAGCGCGAACAGCGTGACGGCCTGGGTGAGCCGGTCGGCGTCGCGGACCGCCTCCTCGAAGCTGAACCGGCGGCCGCCCGCCAGCAGATCGCGCAGGTGGCTAAGCCGCTGCTCAAGCGATACCGCCGGGCGGCGCACGTGGCGCACGTCGAGAGTGGGCGGCGGGCGGAGGAGCTCGCCCAGCGCGCGCGCCAGCCGCTCGGGGTCGTAGCTCCGCGGCGCCGCCTCGAGGGCGACCCGACGCAGCTCGGGCGGCAGCGGAGCCGAGCGGTAGCGGAACCCGCGCTCGGCGGCGAGCCGCTCCTGCATGTGCTCGGCGGCGCTTCGGAAGCGGCGGTACTCGAGCATCCGCGCCAGCAGCTCGTCGGCCGCCTCGGCGGGCTCGAGGTCGAGCCCGGGCTCGTCCTCGGCGGGCAGCATGAGGCGCGACTTCAGCTCGAGCAGCGCCGCGATCAGGACGAGGAACTCCGTCGTGGCCTCGAGGTCCAGGCGCGGGCGCTCGGCGGGGGCGCCCTCGCTCGCCGCCGCGGCGCCCTCGGGCCGGCCGGCGGCGCGCTCCAGGTGCTCGACGTAGGCCAGCACCACCTCGGCGAGGTCGACCTCGAGCAGGTCGACCTCCTCCTTCAGCACCAGCGTGAGCAGCAGGTCGAACGGGCCCTGGAAGACCTCGAGGTCGAGGTCGAGGCTGGCGAGCGCCATGGCGGCAGGCTAGAGGCGGGCCCCGACGGCGGCGCCGACGCCCATGGCCGCGCGCACCTCCGCCAGCGTCGCGGAGGCGATCGTGCGGGCTCGCCCACCCCCTTCGCGCAGCACGGCCTCGAGCCGCTCCTCGTCGACGCGCAGCTCCGCGTAGCGCTCCTGGACCGGCGCGAGGTGGTCGACCACCGCGTCGGCTACGGCCGCCTTGAAGGCGCCGTAGCCCTGGCCGGCGAACTCGCGCTCCACCCCCTCCGGCGCGACCCCACGCACGGCGGCGAGGATCTCCACGAGGTTCGTGATGCCGGGCTTGTCGGGCCTGCGCACGATCTCGCTGCCGGAGTCGGTCTGGGCGCGCCTCACCTTGCGCGCGATCGCGCCCGGCTCGTCGTCGACGTAGATCAGCCCCGCCTCGCTGCTGTAGGTGGTCGACATCTTCGTGGTCGGGTCCTGGAGGTCCATGATCCGCGCGCCGACCGTGGGGATGCGGTGCTCGGGCACGGTCAGCACCTCGCCGTAGGTGGCGTTGAAGCGCTCGGCGATGTCGCGCGCCAGCTCGAGGTGCTGGCGCTGGTCGTCGCCGACCGGCACCTCGTCGGTCTTGTAGGCGAGGATGTCGGCCGCCTGGAGGACGGGGTAGAGGAACAGGCTGGCCCGCACGAGCTCGCGCTCGCGTGCCGACTTCTCCTTGAACTGATGCATCCGGAGCAGGTCGCCGTAGGCCGTGACCGAGCACAGCAGCCAGCACAGCTCGCTGTGCTCGAGCAGGTCCGACTGGCGGAACAGGATGCAGCGCGCCGGGTCGAGCCCGGCGGCGAGCAGCATCGCCGCCGTGTCGAGCACGTAGCCGGGCAGCGCCGACGGGTCGTAGGCGACGCTCGTGGCGTGCAGGTCGACGATGCAGTAGATCGCCGGGTCGCCGCGCTCCTGCCCCTCGACGTACTGGCGGATCGCGCCGATGTAGTTGCCGAGGTGCTTGCGCCCCGTGGGCTGGATGCCGCTGAAGATGCGCATCGCCGCGAGTCTACGGCCCGTCCGCGTGCGCTCGGCGCGGGCGGACGCGCCGGGAGGGTGCCGCTCAGGCTGGTTCGAGCACCGTCAGGCCGTGCTGGCGGGCGGCGGCGGCGAGCCGAGCGTCGTAGGTGACGACGGCGGTCAGCTCGCCGCCGTGCGCGAGCCGGAGGGCCGTGACGAGGTGGATGCCGTCGAGCGTCGCGATGCCGGCCGGCTCGACCGTCTCCGCCGCTGCGAGCAGCCCCTCGTCGATCGGCAGCAGCGCGATGCCTCCCAGCAGTCGGTCGGCGTCGGCGAGCAGGCCCGCGCGCAGCGCGAGCCGCCGCAGCTCGAGCCTCGACAGCCGGCTGGCTACGCGGATCTCGAAGGCGGCGAGCTCGCGCAGCACGGCGGTAGCGTCGGGCTCACCGAGCAGGACGCGGCCGAGCGCGCTCGTATCACGTAGGCCGTCGCCACGCCTCGAGAGCGGCCCCGTCAGGAGACGCGCTCGGCGCGCGTCTCGGCGAGGTAGGCGTCGGTCCCCCCGGCCGGGGAGTCGCGGGGCGAGAGCCTTGCGGCGATCGCCTCGAGCGGCTCGACCGGCACTGTGGCGCCGAAGCGGGCGGCCAGCTCCGCGTAGGCGCCCGCGTCGGCGGGAACGAGTCGGGCGACCTCGCGTCCATGCTCGGTCACGATCAGATCCTCGCCCTCCTTGACGTGGGCGAGGTACCTGCTGAGGTTCTGGCGCAGCTCCCTGACCCCAACGGCCTCCGGCATTGTGCGTCGCACCGTAGCACAAGGCTGCGGCCGCCCGGCCGCGCGCCTGCCGCGCCGCTACAGCGCGCCTGCGCCGCCCGCTGGACGGACCTTGGCCCGCTCGGGGTCGCCCGGATTCGGTCCCGCCGACTGACGCACCACCGGGCGCCTGGCGGCGCCCGCCTCGTCGAGCCGGCGCACGGGCGTCGTGTAGGGCGCGGCGCGGGCGATCTCGGGGTCCTCGCGCGCCTCCGCGAGGATCGAGCGCAGCACCTCGACGAAGTGGTCGAGCCGCTCCTTCGGCTCCGTCTCGGTGGGCTCGATCATGAGCGCCTCGTCCACGAGCAGCGGGAAGTAGACGGTCGGCGGGTGGACGCGGTGGTCGAGCATCCGCTTCGCGATGTCGAGCGTCCGGAGGCCCAGCCTGTCCCGGGCGCCGTGGCCGCTCAACACGAACTCGTGCATGCAGATGCGGTCGAAGGCGATCGGCAGGTGCTCGTCGAGCTCGGCCAGCCGGGCGCGCAGGTAGTTCGCGTTCAGCACGGCCGTCTCCGAGGCCTCGCGCAGCCCGTCGC
>JBLNDU010000099.1:0-7173 GCA_050261935.1 Nocardioidaceae bacterium
GTCCAGAACGCGGCGCTGGCGGCCTGGAACTTGCCCTCGTCGTGCGAGAGGCGCTTCATGTACCAGCGCTGCACGAGCTCGGGGTGGTCGATCACGGCGCGCTCGAGCGGCATCACGATCACGCCCTGCGCGGCGGCCTCGGGGTCGACGTGGGCGAGGATGGTGCTCGCGCCGCGCTGCACGAGGAGGCCGGCGTGCTCCTCGTCGTCGCGCAGGTGTTCCCTGACGATCTCGGGCAGCTCGTCGGCGGAGGCGACCGGCTCGTAGCGGCGCGCGTCGAGCGCGTCGAGCTCGAGCTTGCGCACCGAGGTGGTCCAGAAGCCCGAGCGCCGCCAGGTGGGCAGCGGCTCGCGCTCGAACGCCTCGAGCGCGGCCCTGCGGCGCTCCTCGACGAAGCTAGCCGGCACGCGCCTCGACCTCCTCCCGCACCCACTCGTAGCCCTTGTCCTCGAGCTCGTCGGCGAGCTCGGCGCCGCCCTCGCGCACGATGCGGCCGTCTAGCATGATGTGCACGAAGTCCGGCCTGACGTAGCCGAGGATGCGGGTGTAGTGGGTGATGATGAGGAAGCCGCGCTCCGGCCCACGCATCGCGTTCACGCCGTCGGCGACGATCCGGAGCGCGTCGATGTCGAGCCCCGAGTCGGTCTCGTCGAGCACCGCGAAGTCGGGCTGGAGCATCGCGAGCTGGAGGATCTCGGCGCGCTTCTTCTCGCCGCCCGAGAAGCCCTCGTTCAGGTAGCGGCTCGTGAACTCGCGGTCGATCCGCAAGAGCTCCATGTTGCGCCGGAGGAGCTGGCCGAAATCCTTGACCTTGATCGGCTCCTCGCGCTTCGCGTTCATCGCCATGCGAAGGAAGTTCGCCACGGACACGCCCGGAATCGTGGCCGGGTACTGGAAGGCCATGAACAGCCCCGCGCGGGCGCGCTCGTCGGGGTCGGCCTCGGTGAGGTCCTCGCCGTTCAGCACGATGCGGCCCTCGGTGACCTCGTAGCTCGGGTTGCCCATCAGCGTGTTCGCGAGCGTGGACTTGCCGGAGCCGTTCGGGCCCATCAGCGCGTGCGTCTCGCCCTTGCTGATGCTGAGGTCGACGCCGTGGAGGATCTCGCGCTCCTCGGTGCGCACGTGCAGGTTCTGGATCTCGAGCGTCATACGGTGAGGGCTTCCTTCGTGAAGGGGCGGACGAGGTCGGCCAGGGTCATGTCGTTGAGCGTGCGGACGATGGAGCCCTGCACGCGCGTCCAGAGCAGCTTGGTGGTGCACGGCTCCTGAGCGTCCTCGCGGGTGCACACGAGCGTCCCGTCGGGGCTCTCGGTGATGCACTCGATCGGCGCGATTTCGCCCTCGAGCGCCGATACGACGTCGGCCATCGTGATCTTGTCGGCGGGGCGCGCGAGCGAGTAGCCGCCGTGCGCGCCGCGCCGCGAGTCGACGAGGTCGGCGCGCCGCAGGCGCTGGACCAGGTGCTCGAGGTAGGCCAGCGGGAGCCCCTCGGCCTCGGCGATCGAGGCGAGCGAGATCGGCTCACCCTCGCCATGGCGGGCCAGGTGCGCCATCACGCGGATCCCGTACTCCGCCTTGGTCGAGAAGATCACGGCCCCAAATCCTAGCCGCGGGGTAGGAAAGCGGCGCAGGGTAGCCGGCCGAGGATCTCCGAGCGGCCGGCGTGCGTCCGCCGAGCCGGCGGACGGGGCCTGGGCTGCATTCGTTTCGCTATCCGAAAGGAAAGCAGCCCACCCCCCCGGAGCATGTCCGCCGCACCGCGCCTAGAGTCCGTGGGCCGTGTGGCCGCGCTCCCCGGCGCAGCTGATCGAGCTCCAGACCGAGCTGGCACGGCGCCGACCGGCGCCCTGGCGCCCGCCGGCGAGCAGGCCGCTCACCGCGGGCTGCTTCGTTTGCTTCGAGCGCGGACTGCCGGGCCGCGGCCGCGCGGGCGAGCCGGGCTGGGCCGCAGCGGCGCTGATGCGCGGCAGCAGCGGGATGCTCGCCACGGCCGTCGTCCGGGGCGAGGCGGGCTGGCCATACGAGCCCGGGCTGCTCGCGCTGCGCGAGGGCGCGCTGCTCGAGGCCGCGGTGCGGGCTCTGCCGGAGATGCCGGATGTGCTGATCGTGAACGCCAGCGGCCGCGACCACCCGCGCGGCGCGGGCCTGGCGCTGCAGCTCGGCGCGGTGCTCGAGCTCCCCAGCATCGGCGTGACCGATCGGCCGCTCCTCGCAGCCGGTCCGCCCTCCGGGCCTGAGCGGGGCGCGACCGCTCCGCTCGTGCTCGAAGGGCGAGAGGTCGCGCGCTGGGTGCGAACGCGCGCGGGCGCGCGTCCCGTCACCGTCCACGCCGCGTGGCGCAGCGACCCCGAGACGGCCGTCGCGATCGCGCGGCTGGCCACACGCCGGGCCCGCACGCCCGAGCCGCTTCGCCGCGCACGGATGGCCGCGCGTCGGGCGCGGGCGGAAGCCGGCGTGTGACGCTGCGCCGGCGCTCGGCATCAGCTGCCCGAGGTCCCGGGCGAGAGCACTGCGGGCACGCTTCCGCGCCCGAGGACGACGCCGACCCGCCGAGCGGTACGGGTCGACGCGGATGACCGGCGCGGTCTCTCAGGCGCGCGCCATCCGCGCCGTCGGCTCAAGCCCCGATCACCGCCGCGAGCCGCCGCTCGAGTGCCGCTCCCGACACCTCGAAGGTCGCGCACAGCTCGGCGAAGTCGCGGCCTCGCTCGTTCTGACGGCGGACGAGGCGCGCCGGCATGAGCAGCGCCGCCGCGAACAGGTTCGCCTCGTGCTCGGCGGCGGGGAGGCCGGTCGCCGGCGCGTCCTCCACGACCGTCGCGGAGCGGCAGTAGGTGGTTCCGTCGCCCACGGAGCGGTGCAGGCACCAGTGGCCGAGCTCGTGGCCGATCGTGAAGCGCCGGCGCGTCGGCCACTCGCCCGCCTCGCTCGCATCGATCCAGATCTCACCCGCCGCCGGGATCAGGAGGCCGGACAGCGCGCGGGCGCCGCCCAGCTGCGGCGCGCCCGGCGCCTGCGACAGGTCGGCGACGTCGCGCACGAGCAGGCCGAAGCACGAGTCCGCCACGTCCTGCACCGGCACGGGAAGCGTCTCCCCGTCCCAGACGTACGTCGGCACGGCGGCGAGCACCTGCTCGGCGCGCCGCTCGACATCCTCCCTCGAGCCTGGCCAGGCTTCCCGGCGCACGGCTCGATCGTACGTCTCTCCGTCCGACCGCCGGCTCAGCCGCCGCGGAAGAGGCGATCGACCTCGTCCCGTTCCTCGGCCGCCCCGGGCTCTGGCGCCTGCGAGCCCGCCTCAGGGCGGGCGCCGGGGCGCGTCGTGCATGCGAAGGCGGGGACGTCGGCCGCCGGCGCGCCGCCGGGGGGTAGCGCGCGGCCGGCCTCGCGGAGCGCCTCCGCGCTCTGCCCGACGATCCTCCCGAGCGCCTCGAGCACGGTGTCGGACACGCCGTCGGCGTCCAGCGTCCCCTGCTCCATCTGGTGGTAGTAGGCCGCCACCTTGTCGCGCTGCGCGTGCGCGCCGAGCCTTGCGGCCAGCTCCGCCACCAGGTCGCTGCGCCTGATCCGGGCGCGGTCGCGCAGCCGCGGGAGGAGGCTCGGCCACAGCCCCGCCCGGCCCTCGAGCGAGCGCGCGACCGAGTCCGCCAGCGCCGCTGCCGGCGATGCCTCGAAGCGCTCGCGGCTGAACGACCTGCGCGGCGCCTGCTCCAGGTAGGCGTCGATCAACGCGGCCAGCTTTGCGCGCTCCGCCCCGGCCACCCGGTCGAGCCAGGGCCCCGGTGAGGCGTCCCCGCCCGCGCGGTGGGCCTCGACGTAGTCGCGCAGCAGGCGGTCCACCTCGGTCACGGCGGCGCCCCCTCTGCGAGCAGCTCGTCGAATCGACGCCGGAACCGCGACGCGATCTGGTGGACGTTGTCGGGCGTCATGCCCTCGACGAGCTCGGCCGCCTCGGCGGCCGAGCAGGGACCGAGCACGTGCAGGCGCACCACCTCGCGGTGCTCGGGGCTCAGGTCCGTGAACGCCCTGCGCAGCGCGCGTACGGCGGAGACCATCTCGCCGGCGAACGGCTCGGCCGGCTCGTCGCCCCAGACCTCGTCGTCGCCCGAGTGCTCCGAGGGCAGCTCGCTGAGCACCGGCCTGCCCTCGCGCTCGCGGTAGAAGTCGGCGACTCGGCGCTCGAGGATCCGCATCAGCCAGCTGCGGAGCTCGCCCACGGACGTCCCCTCGAAGGCGGAGCGGAGCGCGCTGACGATCGCCCTCGACGCCACGTCCTCGGCGTCGGCGCGCTGGCTCAGCCGCAGGCTCGCCCTGGCGACGAGCGTGTCCCAGTAGCCGTAGACGAGGACGCCGAGCGCCACCCTCATCGTGGCCGGGCGCCCGCGCTGGCGAGCCGCGCAGATGTACTCGACGAGCTGCTCGTCGCTGAGTTCCTGAAGCTCATGCTCTGCGCGCTCTCGGAAGAGGGCCAATGTGTGTGGGGTCGTGGCGGCGCGCCGGATCCGACAGGGCATCGTCGCAGGTGGCGCAGCCGCGTCGAGCGCCGCGCGCTACTCGCGCTCGAGCAGCCGCACGTCGTGCGCGAGGCGCTCCGGCGTGGCCTGCTCGCCGGGGAAGCCGATCCGCTGGAAGCCGCGCCGGTCGACGAGCGTGAAGCGCGCCTGGTGCTCCTCCGCGCCCGTCTGCGGCCGGATGGCGAAGCCGCGCCAGACCGGCCGCAGCTCGGCCCGGGTGCCGAGCACGAAGTCGATCCGCCCGAGCGCGCGCTGCTTCGCGAGGAAGGCCCGCGCCCGCGCGGGCGTGTCCCGCGGCGGATCGACGGCGATCGCCAACGCCGGCACGTCGTGGCCGAGCTGGTCGAGCGCGCCGCGCACCGTCTGGGCCTGCACCGGGCAGCTGTCCCTGCAGCTCGTGTAGAGGAAGGTGACGATCACCGGGCGGCCGCGCAGGGACCGCATCGACACGCGCCGCCCGTCCTGGTCGCGCAGCGCGAAGTCGGGCGCCCGCAGGCCGGCCGGCATCGTGAAGCCCGCGAACCCCGCGCCGCGCGCGGGCGCCGCCGCGCTGTCCGTTCCCTCGCGCCTGCTCGCCGCCAGCACGACCGCGCCGAGCGAGAAGACAGCCACGAGCGCGAGCGCGATCATGACGCGTGCGTTCACCGACTCCGAGCGTAGTGCGCGGCCGTCGGGCGAGCCCGGACACGACGCGCGCGTCCACCGACTCCGAGCGTCGGCAGGCCCGTCTTCGGCGCTACACTTCCTGAAGTAATAAGGCAAACAGCGCGAGGATTCAGGACTTTCCACATGCCCACTGGCGCCGAGCTGATCCGCAAGGTCAAGGAGCACGTCCACGAGGTCGACCCGCGTGAGGTCCACGAGCTCATCGAGCGCGGGCCGAACGGGGCGGTCATCCTCGACGTGCGCGAGCAGCACGAGTTCGAGGAGTCGCACCTGCCGGGTGCCGTGCACGTCCCGCGCGGCCACCTCGAGTCACGCGTCGAGGGCGCGGTCGCCGACCGCTCGAAGCGGGTGATCCTCTACTGCGCGTCCGGCAACCGCTCGGCGCTCGCCGCGCACACGATGGAGGAGCTGCTCGGCTACGAGGACGTCGCCTCCATGACGGGCGGCATCACGCTGTGGAAGGACCGCGGCTACGAGGTCGAGGTGCCGCGCTCGCTCACGCCCGAGCAGCGCGAGCGCTACTCGCGCCACCTGCTGATCCCGGAGATCGGCCTCGAGGGCCAGCTCAAGCTGCTCGACGCGAAGGTGCTGCTGCTCGGCGCGGGCGGGCTCGGCTCGCCGTCGGCGCTCTACCTGGCGGCGGCCGGCGTCGGCACGCTCGGGATCGTGGACAGCGACGTGGTCGACCTCTCGAACCTGCAGCGCCAGGTCGCCCACTCGAACGACCGCATCGGGGTGCCGAAGGTCGACTCCGCCGAGATCGCGATCAACGGCATCAACCCCGACGTCAAGGTCGAGAAGCACCAGGTCCGGCTCGGGGCGGACAACGTCATGGAGATCATCCAGGGCTACGACGTGATCGTCGACGGGCTCGACAACTTCCCGACCCGCTACCTCCTGAACGACGCGAGCGTTCGCCTCCAGATCCCGGTGGTGTCCGCCTCCATCCTGGGCTTCGACGGGCAGCTGTCGGTCTTCAAGCCCTACGAAGGCCCCTGCTACCGCTGCCTCTACCCGACTCCGCCGCCGGCCGAGCTCGCCCCCTCGTGCGGGGCGAACGGCGTGCTCGGCGTGCTGCCGGGCGTGATGGGCCTGCTGCAGTCGGTCGAGGTGATCAAGCTCGTGACCGGCGCGGGCGAGCCGATGATCGGACGGCTCCTCCTCTACGAGGCGCTCGGCCAGCACTTCACCGAGCTCAAGGTCCGGCGCGACCCCGACTGCCCGATCTGCTCGCGCGAGCCGGGCGACATCTCCGACGAGGAGATGGGCGCGTTCCCGGACTACGAGGCCTTCTGCGCCGGCGCCGGCTGAGCCGCGGCACGAGGGTAGGTAGGGTGCCGCGTCCATGAGCACCGTGCGGATCCCGCCAGTCCTGCGCCCCTCGACCGCGGGGGAGCGGGAGGTGGACGCGGACGGCGCGACCGTGGGGGAGGTGCTGCTGGCGGTCGCCGAGCGGCACCCCGCCACGCGCTCGCAGCTCTTCTCTGAGGACGGCGGTCTCAACCGCTACGTCAACGTCTACCTCAACGACGAGGACGTGCGCGTGCTGCAGGGACTCGACACGAGCGTCGGACCGGACGACACGCTCGTGATCCTGCCGGCGATGGCGGGCGGCTGAGCGTCCGCGGAAGCGGGCGCGACGCTCTGCTCTCGGGCTCCCGCCCCCGAGTATCTTTCCCCTAGCGATGCTCGAGCCGCGCCTCGACAACCGGCCGTGCGGCGGCAAGTACGGCGACATCGTCCAGGCGATCGGCAACACGCCGCTCGTAGAGCTCAAGCGGCTGTCGCCCAAGCCGGGCGTTCGCATCTACGCAAAGCTCGAGGGCTTCAACCCGACCGGCTCGGTCAAGGACAGGGTCGCGCGCGCCATGATCGAGGACGCCGAGGCGGAGGGCCGCATCGGCCCGGGCCAGACGATCCTCGAGCCGACCTCGGGCAACACCGGGATCTCGCTCGCGATGATCTGCTCGCACAAGGGCTACCCGCTCAAGGT
>JBLNDU010000100.1:0-5422 GCA_050261935.1 Nocardioidaceae bacterium
GCCCGGACGTCGCGCGCGAGCTCCGCCACGCCGGCCGCCGCCGCCAGCAGCGTCAGCCGGCCGACGCCGCGCACCGGGCGCGGGATCTGGAACGCGCCCGCCACGCCGGCCGCGGCGGCCAGCCCGGCGACGACCGCGGCCAGCGTCGCCGGCAGCACGTTGTCCTGGATCGGCGACTCGGCCTGCGCGGGCAGGCCGTAGCGTTCGGGCGGCTCGGTGAGCAGGAAGAAGGCGCCGAGCCCGCCGGCCAGCCCTTCGCCGTCGGCGTCGCCGGCGCCGTACAGGTAGGCGCCCTTCACGCCGCGGTCCTGCACCGCCGCCACGCGCCGCTGGGCGACCGCCACCAGCTCGTCGTAGGGTCCGAACTGGATCGAGTCGGTCGGGCACGCCTTGGCGCAGGCCGGCTCCATGCCGTCCTGCAGGCGGTCGTAGCAGAGCGTGCACTTGGCGGCGCGGCCGTCGTCGGGGTCGCGGTCGACCACCCCGAACGGGCACGCGGGGATGCAGTAGCCGCAGCCGTTGCAGACGTCGGGCTGCAGCACGACCGTGTCGAACTCGGTGCGGATCAGCGCCCCGGTCGGGCAGGCGTCCATGCAGCCGGCGTTCGTGCAGTGCTTGCAGACGTCGGACATGAAAATCCAGCGATCCATGTCGGCTACGGCGGCCGCCACGTCGACCGGGGCCACGTGCTCGAGCTGCAGCGGCGACGGCTCGAGCAGCTCGACGAAGCGCACGTGGCGCCAGGTGGCCGCGCCGAGCGCGCCGGTGTGGTCGTAGGAGCCGCCGCGGCGCAGCTCGCCGCCGTCGGAGGGCAGGTCGTTCCACTGCTTGCAGGCCACCTCGCAGGCCTTGCAGCCGATGCAGACCGAGGTGTCGGTGAAGAAGCCCATCCGCTCGGCGCCGTCGCGGTGGATCGAGACCTCTCCGCGGGCGGCGCGCGTGCTCATGCCGTGCCCTGCTGGCGGCCGAGCGAGGTGCGCTCGGCCGGATGGTCGCGGTCGGGCGCCACCGTGTCGTGCGGAGCGGCGGTGACGCGCGACGTCGCGGGCGAGGCCCGGCGCCCGGCCCGCACCTCGCAGGTCAGCGCCTTGGTCGTCTCGATGTTCACGTTGGGGTCCCCGGACAGATGCAGCAGGTCGTTGGCGCTGTCGCCGGTGCTGAGTCCCGTGTAGCCCCAGTGCCAGGGCAGCGCTACCTGGTGGACCACGCGGCCACCGGCGCGCAGCGGTCGCATGCGCTCGGTGACGATCGCGCGCGCCTCGATCTCGCCACGCTCGGTGGAGACCACCAGCCATCCGCCGTCCTCGATCCCGCGCGAGGCCGCCAGCGCCGGATCGAGCTCGGCGAACATCTCCGGCTGCAGCTCGTTCAGCCACGGCAGGTCGCGGCTCATGCCGCCCGGCGTGTGGTGCTCGGTCAGCCGGAAGGTGGTGAGCACGCACGGCCAGCGTGGGTCGCCGGTGACGTTGACCGGGTTGTCGGGGCGCTCCCAGTGGATCGCGGCAGGGTTCGATCCGACCTCCGGGTAGAGGAGGTTCTCGAACGGCGACTCGACCGGCTCGTAGTGGGTCGGCAGCGGCCCGTCGAGCAGGCCGGACGGCGTGAACAGCCAGGCGCGCCCGTCGCCCATCATGATGAACGGCTCGTCGCCGGAGATGGCGTCCATGCCCTTTCCGCCGTCCTCCGGCGCGCGGTAGTCCGGCGGCTTGTCGACCGGGAAGTCCGGCACGTCGTAGCCGGTCCAGCGGCGCTGCTCGGCGTCCCACCAGACGTACCTCTTGCGCTCGCTCCACGGCCTGCCCTCGGGGTCGGCGGAGGCGCGGTTGTAGAGGATGCGCCGGTTGGCGGGCCAGGCCCAGCCCCAGTCGGGCGAGACCCAGCCGCCCTCGGCGTCGAGGTCGCCGGGCTCGCGCCGGCGCGCCTTGTTCTCGCCGCCGGCGTAGACGCCGCCGTAGATCCAGCACCCGCAGGCGGTGCTGCCGTCGGCCTGCAGCTCGGCGAAGCCCGGCACCGGCTCGCCGCTGGCGACGTCGTAGCCGTTGATCTCGCGCAGCACCTCCTCGGCGTGCGGCTCGCGTTCGGGGCCGTGCTCGGCGTAGGGCCAGTGCAGGTTGACGATCGGCCAGTCCTTGGCGTCCTGCGAGTCGGCGTAGTGCGCCATGACGCGCTTCGTGAGGTGGTGCATGAACCACAGCTCGCTGCGCGCGTCGCCGGGCGGCTCGAGCGCCTTGTCGCGCCACTGCACCATGCGCTGGGTCTGGGTGAAGCTGCCCTCCTTCTCCACGTGCGTGGCGGCGGGCATCAGGAAGACCTCGGTCTCGATGTCCTCCGGGCGCACCTCGCCGGCGCGCACCTCGGGCGCGTCGCGCCAGAACGTCGCGGTCTCGAGCTCCTTGAAGTCGCGCACCTTGGCCAGCGCATGCCGCGCAGCGCGCGTCGCATCAGGCCGCCGTTCTGGGAGCCGATCGCCGGGTTCTGGCCCATCACGAACAGGCCGTCGAGGCCGCCGTCGACGGCGCGCATCATGGTCGGGAAGTGGGCGTGGATGCCGGTGATCTTCGGCAGGTGGCCGAAGCCGAAGTCGTTCTCCGGCGTGGCGGCGTCGCCGAACCAGGCCTTCAGCAGCGAGACGATGTACTTGTCGAAGTTGGACCACCAGCCGCGGTCGGCGCCGCCGGAGGAGACGTAGTCGGCGAGCGTCAGCTCGTCCTCGCGGGCGCGCGGCATGTGCAGGTAGCCCGGCAGCAGGTCGTACAGGGTGGGGATGTCGCTCGAGCCCTGGATCGTGGCGTGGCCGCGCATCGCCATGATGCCGCCGCCCGGGCGGCCGATGTTGCCCAGCAGCAGCTGCAGGATCGCGCCTGCGCGGATCGTCTGCACGCCGACCGAGTGCTGCGTCCAGCCGACGGCGTAGCACAGCGCGGTCGTGCGCTCACGGCCCGAGTTGGCGATCAGCGTGCGGGCGACCTCCTGGAACTGCTCCTCTGAGATGCCGCAGATGCGCGACACCATCTCGGGCGTGTAGCGGGAGAAGTGCCGGCGCAGGATCTGCAGCACGCAGCGCGGGTGCTTCAGGGTCTCGTCGCGCCGGACAGCGCCCTCGAGCATGCCGGCGCCGGTCTGCTCGTCGAACGCCTGCGTCGCGTGCTCGCGCGTGCCCGCCGCCGACGCGACCGCGCCGCCCTCGTACATCCACGACGTGCGGTCGTAGGTGCCGGTCTGCGGGTCGTAGCCCGAGAAGACGCCACCGAGGTCCTCGGTGTCGGCAAAGTCCTCGCTGATGATCGTCGCGGCGTTCGTGTAGCGCAGGACGTACTCCCTGAAGTACGACCCCGTCTCCAGCACGTGGCGGATCAGCCCGCCGAAGAACGCGATGTCGGTGCCGGCCCGGGTGGGCACGTGCAGGTCGGCCGACGCGCTCGTGCGCCCGAAGCGCGGGTCGACGTGGATGACCTTGGCGCCGCGCTCGCGCGCGCGCATGATCCAACGAAAGCCGACCGGGTGCGCCTCAGCGAAGTTCGAGCCGGCGATCAGCACGCAGTCGGCGTTCTGCAGGTCCTGCTGGAAGCCGGTGGCGCCGCCGCGCCCGAACGAGGTCCCCAGACCGGGGACCGTGCTCGAGTGTCATATGCGCGCCTGGTTCTCGATCTGCACGGCGCCCATGGCGGTGAACGCCTTCTTGATGAGGTAGTTCTCCTCGTTGTCGAGCGTGGCCCCGCCGAGGTGGGCGAAGCCGAGCGTGCGGTCAACTCGCCGGCCCTGCTCGTCGTGCGCCTGCCAGCCGCGCTCGCGCGCGGCGATCACGCGCTCGGCGATCACGTTCATCGCGGTCTCGAGCTCGAGCTCCTCCCACTCCGTGCCGCGCGGGCGGCGGTAGAGCACCTTCGTGAGCCGGCCCGGCTGCTGGACGAGCTGGCGCGACGCCGACCCCTTCGGGCACAGCGTGCCCTGGTTGACCGGCGAGCGCGGGTTCCCCTCGATGTCGACCAGCTCGCCGCCGCGGGTGTAGACGACCTGGCCGCAGCCGACGGCGCAGTACGGGCAGACCGACTCGGTCACCTCGAGGCCCGCCACGCGCGCGCCCGCGTCGCGCGTCGCGCGCGAAACCGCGCGCCCGCCCATGCCCCAGTCGGCGACGCGGCCGGCGATCGGCAGCCGGCGCACCAGCGCGAACGAGCGCGGGCGGCTCACGCGGGTCATCTAACCACCAACCGCCACGCCGTGGGTGCGTCCGTACTGAGCGCGCACCGCTACGGGGGCGGCGTCTCGGTGGCGATGAGTCGCACCGTGGGCTGCTTGCCGCTGGGCAGCTCGAACGTGACCTCGTCGCCGGGCGCCGCTCCAAGCAGCGCCTGGCCCATCGGCGACGCGGCGGACACGGCGTCGCGCCCGCGCGCGGCGTGGGCGCCCGCGACCCGGCAGCGGCTTCGCTTGCCGGTCGCGAGGTCCTCGAGGGTGACCGTCGAGCCGATCGTGGCGACGCCCGTGGCGGCCTCGTCCGGGTCGACGATGACGGCGCGAGCCAGTGTGTTCTCGAGCAGGGCGATCCTCGCTTCGAGAACCATCCGTTCCTCTTGCAGCGCGTGGAACTCGTCGTTGTTCGAGTCGTCGCCGTAGGTACGGGCGTCGCGCAGGCGCTCTGCGATCTCCGTACGGGCGCGGTGGGTGAGCGCAGCGAGCTCTCCGACCAGCGCCGCGTGCGTCGCGGCGGTGACGAGGGTCGTCTGACCCGACGTGTGTCCGTTGGAGCCGCCGCGCGGGCGCCTGCGCAGAAGGTTGTGTTGTGCGGGGTTGATTGCCATGGGAACGATGCTCGCCGTGCTGCAGTCGTTCGGGTATGGGCCCGAAGCCCCATCGGGGCGGTGAGCGCTCGCGCGAATGGGGTCGATCGTGCATCGCGCACCTGTGGGAGGGCCGAGCACGGCCGCCGATGGGCACCAGCACCTATGCAAGCGTCGGTCGCGGTGCGCGACCCTCAGCCCGTGGCAGCGCACAAGGGACAGCAGCGCAACGGTGAGGCGGAGGGAACCGCCCGCCTGGCGGGTGCTCAGCCCACCATCTCGGGCGCCATCCGGGCGCTGAAGCGGCAGGCGACGAACGACGTCGCCGGCGGAGCCTTCTGCTGGAGTGTGAGCTTCAGCCCCACGAGCGAGGGATCAATGGCCCCCACACACCCCCAGCGCGATCCGCAGCTCGCGGCCTCAAGGCGACGCCCGAGCCGGCCCTCGGCGAGAGCGCCGGCGACGCCGGCCGCCGGCGCCTGTCGCTGGTCTGGTGGGTGTTGCTCGCCAATGCGGCGGTGCTCTCGTCGCGTTCGTGCTGCTTGCCGTCACGCCGATCACGGTCAGCGCGCCGATCGCGCTCGCCGAGCTGGCGCTGCTGGTGCTCGGTCTCGTGGCGATGCTGGCGCTCAACCTGGTGC
>JBLNDU010000101.1:0-7034 GCA_050261935.1 Nocardioidaceae bacterium
CGAGACGGATCGAGCGCTGTTCCTCGTGGCCGCGATGACGGGGCTCCGTCAGGGCGAGCTGCTCGCGCTCCGCTGGCGCGACGTCGATTGGCTCGCCGGGCGCATCCGCGTACGGTCGAACTATGTCCGCGGTCATTGGGGGAGTCCGAAGTCCCGCCGCGGCTCGCGATCCGTGCCGATGGTCGACCGGGTCGCCGCTGAGCTCGAGCGCCACTTCAAGCGGTCCGTCTACCAGGGCGACGACGACCTGGTGTTCAGCCACCCGCAGCTCGGGTGCGTGCTCGACCACTCCTCCCTCGGCCGGCGCTTCAAGAAGGCGCTGAAGCAGGCTCGCGTGCGCGAGGTTCGCTTCAACGACCTGCGCCACACGTTCGGCACCCAGATGGCCGCCGCCGGGGTGCTGATGCGGACCCTGCAGGAGTGGATGGGCCACCGCGACTACAGGACCACGCTCATCTACGCGGACTACGCGCCGTCGGCCCACGAGGCCCAGATGGCGGAGCGCGCGTTCAGCCCGGGCATCAATTCGGGCATCAATTTGAGCGAAAGCGACGGCGGCTCAGAGCGCCTAAACCGCTCTGGGATCCGGGTCCAGACCCCACCGGTCCCCCCTCCACAAGTTTGAGGGCCTTGTGGACCTTACGGTCCGTGGGAGTTCGAGTCTCCCTGGGCGCACTCGGCGCCGCTCCGGTGCCGTCCACCGACGCGGCGCCACCCGCTCGCTCCGCGACCGCGACGCCCTCCACGGCGGGCGGCGGGGACGCCGCCGGGCGGCCGTCCGCGGCGTCCTCCCCGCTACTGTGACGAGGCCATGCGCGCCCGCCGCTCGTGCCTGTCGGTCCCCGGATCGTCCGAGAAGATGCTCACCAAGGCAGCCGGCCTGGAGGCCGACGAGCTCGTGCTCGACCTCGAGGACGCGGTCGCTCCGGGCCAGAAGGACGCGGCGCGCGAGCTCGTGGCGTCCTTCCTCGGCGACGGCGGCCTGGCCGGCCGAACCGTGGCCGTGCGAATCAACGCGCTCGACACGTCCTGGTGCCACCGCGACGTGGTCGAGCTCGTGGAGCGCGCCGCCCCCGCCATCGCGTCGCTCGTGCTCCCGAAGGTCGAGAGCGCGGCCGACGTGCAGTGGGTCGACCGGCTGCTCGGCATGCTCGGCGAGCCCGCGGCCGCGATCGCGCTGCAGGCGCTCGTCGAGACGGCGGCGGGCCTCGCGCGCGCCGTGGAGATAGCGGCGGCCTCGCCGCGGCTCGACGCGCTCATCCTCGGCTACGCCGACCTGTCGGCGTCGCTCGACCGCGCGACGGGCAACGAGGACCCGCCGGTCCGTTGGCTGCATGCCCAGGAGACGCTGCTCGTGGCGGCTCGCAGCGCGGCGCTGCAGGCCATCGACGGGCCCTACCTCGCGATCCGCGACGGCGAGGGCCTGCGCCGGCGCGCGCAGCATGCGCGCGGGCTCGGCTTCGACGGCAAGTGGGCGGTCCACCCCGACCAGGTGGCGGTGATCGACGACGCGTTCACGCCGCGCGTCGAGGAGTTCGACCGCGCCAGCGCCGTCGTGGCGGCGCTCGAGCGCGCCGAGTCCGGCGCGGGCGCGGGCGCGCTCGAGCTCGACGGGGAGATGATCGACGAGGCGAGCCGCAAGCTCGCGCTCCAGGTGGTCGCGCGCGGTCGCGCGGCCGGCCTCGCGGGGGCGTCGGCGGGCGCCCCGGGAGCCGACTCGTGAGCACCGCCGAGCGCAGGCCGACCGCGGGCGACGCCGGTCCGCCGCGCGCGGACGCGGTCCACGCGGCGGGCGAGGTGCCGATCGGCGTCGGAGGTCCCTGGTTCGAGGACTTCCGGCGCGGCCAGGTGTTCGACGACGCCCCCGGGCTGACGCTGGGCGCCGGCCACGCCGCCCTCCACCAGGCGATCGCCGGGGACCGCCTGCGCCTGGCGCTGGACGCCGAGCTCGCGCGCGAGGTGACCGCTCGCGACGCGGCGCTCGCGCACCCCAATCTCGTCTGCGACGTGGCGATCGGCCAGTCGACCGAGCCCTCGCAGCGCGTGCGCGGCAACCTCTTCTACCGCGGTCTCGTGCTCGCCCGGCCCGTGTTCGTCGGCGACACCCTGCGCACCAGCACCGAGATCGTCGGGCTCAAGCAGAACCGGCGCCGCCACGACGCGCCCGCCACCGGGCTCGTCGCGTTTCGGATGCGAACCGTGAACCAGCGCGGCGAGCCGGTGCTCGACTTCTGGCGCTGCCCGATGATCCCGCTGCGCGACCCCGACGCCGAGACGGGCCATGCCGACGACTTCGCCGACATCCCGCAGGAGCTCGACGCCGCGGCGGCCGCGCGCGCCGTCCCGGCCGACTGGCGGCTCGAGCCGCTGCGCGACGCCGCGCCCGGCCCGCACCACGCCCAGCTCGCACCGGAGCAGGCGTTCGTCATAGAGGGCGGCGAGACCGTGACCGGCGCGCCCGAGCTCGCGCGGCTGACGCTGAACGTGGCGATGGCGCACACGGACGCCACGAACAGCGCCCACGGGCGCCGGCTCGTGTACGGCGGTCACACGATCTCGGTGGCGGCGGCGCACGCGACGCGCGCGCTGCCCGCGCTCGCGACGATCCTCGCCTGGCAGAGCTGCGACCACCTCGGCCCGGTCTTCGAGGGAGATGTCCTGCGCACCGAGCTGCAGGTCGAGCGCACGCAGCCGCTCGCCGGGGGCGGCGGGCTCGCCGACCTGCGCGCACTCGTGGCGGCCGTGCGCGACGATGGCGAGCCAGCGCCCGTGCTGGACTGGCGCTTCGTGGCACTGGTGGCCTAGAAAGGAGAAGACGAATGTCCGCCATCCTCGACGGCATGCGCATCATCGAGGGCTCCGCGTTCGTCGCCGCCCCGCTCGGCGGCATGGCGATGGCGCAGATGGGCGCCGACGTGATCCGCTTCGACCCGATCGGGGGCGGGCTCGACCACCGGCGCTGGCCGGTCACCGACGACGGCCAGAGCCTGTTCTGGGCCGGCCTCAACAAGGGCAAGCGCTCGATCCAGGTCGACCTCTCCTCGCCGGAGGGCCGCGAGCTCGTGACGGCGCTCGTCACGGCGCCCGGACCCGACGCCGGCCTCTTCCTGACGAACTTCCCGGCGCGCGGCTTCCTCGACTACGACGTGCTCGCCGAGCGCCGATCCGACCTCATCATGGTCAACATCACCGGCAACTTCGACGGCTCCTCGGCGGTCGACTACACGGTCAACCCGTCGACCGGCTTCGCCTGGGCGACCGGGCCGCGCAACCTCGGCGTGCCGTTCAACCACCTGCTGCCTGCCTGGGACGCGATCACCGGGATGCTCGCCACGACGAGCCTGCTGGCCGCCGACCGGCGGCGCTCGCGCACCGGCGAGGGCCAGTGCGTGAAGCTCGCCCTGTCCGACGTGGCGTTCTGGATGGTCGGCAACCTCGGCAAGATCGCCGAGGTGCAGATCAACCGCCACGAGCGCGTCAAGGACGGGAACTACCTCTATGGCGCCTTCGGGCGCGACTTCGCCACGAAGGACGGCCACCGCGTGATGATCGTCGCCCTCACCCTGCGGCAGTGGCGCAGCCTCGTCGCGGCCACCGGCCTCGGCGACGCGTTCGAGACGGTCGGCAGCGTGATGGACGTCGACCTCGACGAGGAGGGCGGCCGCTTCGTGGCGCGCGAGCTGATAGGCGCGACGCTCAAGCCCTGGGTCCTGCAGCACACGATGGCGGAGCTCAAGGACATCTTCACGGAGCACGGCGTGGCGTGGGGCCCGTATCAGACCTTCACCGAGCTGGTCGAGCACGACCCCCGCGCCTCCACGGAGAACCCGATGTTCCGCGACGTCGAGCAGCCCGGGATCGGGACCTACCGGATGCCCGGGCCGCCGGCCGCGTTCTCGAACGCCGAGCGGCTGCCGGCCGAGCGCGCGCCGCTGCTCGGCGAGCACACCGACGAGGTGCTGGCGGACGTGCTCGGCCTGAGCGACACCGAGATCGGCCGGCTGCACGACTCGGAGGTCGTGGCGGGCCCGACGCCGGTGCCGGCGTAGCGCCGCGCCGAGGCCTCAGGCGACCTGCCGCTCGGCGAGCACGTTCTGCTCGTCGTGCATGTAGGTGATCGCGAAGCCGTGGCGCTCGAGCACGGCGATCATTCGGCCGTTGTCCGCGGTCGTCTCGGCGAACACGCTCGTGACGCCCCAGCGGCGCGCCACGTCGAGCGTGAACTCGGTCAGCCTCAGGCCCAGTCCCCTGCCCTGCCACGGGTCGGCGACCAGGACGGCGAGCTCCGCGCGCCGGCGATCCGGATCGGCCACGAGCCGAGCCACCCCTCCGAGCGGCCTGCGGCCCGATGCGTCCTTGAGCTCCGCCACGATCGCCAGCTCGCGGTCGTAGTCGATGAAGCAGTAGCGGGCCGCCATCTCGTGCGTCGTGCGGCTGAACATCGCCCGGAAGCGCATGTGGATCGTCTCCTCGGAGCAGCTCGCGAGCATGTCGTGCCAGGCGGGCTCGTCCTCGGGCCGGATCGGGCGCAGCGCGACCGCCGTGCCGTCCTTCAGCTCGAGCGAGGTGGCGTACTCCTCCGGATAGGGCAGGATCGCCAGGTGGGAGAAGCGCGCCCGCGGCTCCCTCAGCGCCCCCTCGTCCACCACCGCGCGCGCGTCGAGCGCGACCGTGCCCGCCGGCCCGGCGAGCAGCGGGTTGATCTCGATCTCCGCCAGCTCCGGGTGCTCGGCGACCAGGTGTGAGAAGCGCATCAGCGTCTCGAGCAGCGCGTCGAGGTCGACCGGGGAACGGCCGCGGTGGCCCCCGAGCAGCGGCCAGATGCGCAGCCGCTCGAGCATCCTGCGGGCGAGCCGCTCGTTGAGCGGCGGCAGGGCGAGCGCGGTGTCGCCCAGCATCTCCGCCTCGACGCCGCCGGCGCCGGCGATCAGCACGGCGCCGAAGACGGGATCGGATCGCGAGCCGAGGATCAGCTCGTAGCCCGGATCGTCCGCCATGCGCTGCACGGTGACGCCGTCCATGCGGGCGCCGGGCGCGAAGACCTCGAGCGCGCGCTCGATCCGCCCGAACGCGGCGCGCACCGACTCCGGCCGCAGCAGGCCGATCTCCACGCCGCGCACGTCGGTCCTGTGCGTCACGTCCGGAGAGCGCAGCTTGAGCACGACCGGGTAGCCGATGCGGTCGGCGACCGCCACCGCCTCGTCGGCCGTGGTGGCCGCGTGCGGCACGGTGACGTCGATCCCGTAGACGGCGAGCAGCTCCTTCGTCGGGCCCTCCGGGAGCACCGCACCGTGCTCGGCGCAGGCGCGCTCGATCGCCTGGCGGCTGCCGCCGCGCCCGGGCAGGTGGTCGATCGGCAGCTGCCGCGGCGTCTCGTAGAGCACGTCCCGGTTGCGCGCGTAGCGCACCAGCTCCATGAACGCCATGACCGCGCGCTCGGGGTAGCGCCACACGGCCACGCCGGCGTCGCCGAGCAGCCGCACGGCCTCGCGCACGCGCCGGCCCCCCATCCAGACGGCAAGCACAGGCTTGCGCGACTCGGCGCGCGCCTCGACCACGGCGCGGGCGGTGCCCGTCGAGTCGGTCGCCGGCTGGGGGCTCAGCACGACGAGCGCCGCGTCCACCGCGTCGTCGGCGAGCACCGCGGCCAGCGCTTCCGCGAAGCGCTGCGGCGGCGCGTCGCCCTCGATGTCGACCGGGTTGGCGCCGGCCCGCGAGGAGCCGAGCACGCCCGCGAGGCGAGCCGCCGTGGCATCCGACAGCTCGGCGAGCCAGCCACCGCGCGCCAGGAGCGCGTCGGCCGCCATCACGCCCGGGCCGCCGGCGTTCGTGACGATCGCCAGCCCCGCGCGGCGCGGCGTCCGCTCGCGCGCGAGCAGCTCGGCGCTGTCGAACATGTCCTCGATCCGCTCCACGCGCACGATGCCGGCGCGCTCGAAGGCCGCGTCGTATACGGCGTCCTCCCCGGTGGCCGAGCCGGTGTGCGTGGCGGCGGCCGCGGCCGAGGCGGGAAAGCGACCCGCCTTGAACGCGACGATCGGCCGCCGGCGCGTGAAGGCGCGCGCCGCCGACATGAACCGGCGCGCGTTCGTGATCGACTCGAGGTAGAGCACCACGGCGCGCGTGCCGGCGTCCTGGCCGAGGTAGTCGAGCACGTCGGCGACGTCCACGTCGGCCATGTGGCCGACCGAGATGAGGCAGGAGAGCCCGATGTCCGACTCGAGCGCCCAGTCGAGGATCGACGCCGCGAGCGCGCCCGAGTGCGAGACGACCGCCACGCGGCCGGGCTTCGGGAGCGGGCCAAGCAGGCTCGCGTTGAGGCGCAGGCGCGGGTCCATCACACCGAGCGAGCTCGGCCCGAGCAGGCGCAGGTTGCGGTGGCGGGCGACCTCCGACTGCAGCTCGCGCTGGAGGGCGGCGCCCTCGGCGCCGCGCTCGCGGAACCCGCTCGCCAGCACGGCGACGCCGGGCACGCCGGCCTCGCCGCAGGCGCGCACTCCGTCGGCCGCGCGCTCGGCCGGCGAGCACACGAGCGCCAGGTCGGGCCGCGCCGGCAGCGACGCGAGGCTGTCGTAGGCGGGGATCCCGTCGACCGCCTCGCGGCCCGGGCTGACCGGGTAGACGACGCCCTCGAAGCCCGCCGTGACGAGGTTGCGGAGCACCGTCTCCGCCATCGCGCCTCCGCTCTCAGCGCCCACCACCGCCACCCGCTGCGGCTGGAAGATCGTGCTGAGGCTCCTGACGCTCACCGGCCCGGGCGAGAGTAGCCTCCCGCGACCGTGCGGGACCTGCTCAGGGAGCTGATGGGCGCGGCCGACCCGCGGGCCGACTACGCGGACGCCCGCTTCGTGGCGAGCCGGGCCGAGTTGATCTCGACGCGCAACGGCGCCGTTGACGCGCTCGAGTCCTGCGACCACGAGGGCTTCGGCGTGCGCGTCCGTGTGGGCGCCGCATGGGGCTTCGCCGCCGCGCGCGGCTGCGACCGGGCGGCGGCGGAGTCGGCGCTCGAGCGCGCTCTCGCGCTCGCGCGCGAC
>JBLNDU010000102.1:0-3672 GCA_050261935.1 Nocardioidaceae bacterium
GCTCGCTCATGGAAGCGCCGGCGGGGGAGAGGGATCTCCGGCAGGATGATCCCATCCCAACCGTTGCCGCGCTCGCCGCGGGGGCGGGAGGGGGGGTCGCGCGACCCCCGCCCCTACCGGCTCAGGTCGTGGCCGCGACGCGGCGTCCCAGCACGTCGGCGATCTCGTCGAGCGCCGCCGGGTCCTCGATCGTGGAGGGCACCGCCACCTGCTCGCCGTCGGCGATCTTGCGCATCGCCGCGCGCAGGATCTTGCCGGAGCGCGTCTTCGGCAGCCGGTCGACGACCTCGACCTGGCGGAACGCCGCGACGGCTCCGATGCGCTCGCGCACGAGCTGAACGAGCTCGGCGCTGATCGCCTCGGGCTCGTGGGTCACGCCCGCCTTGAGCACGACGAAGGCCATCGGGAGCTGCCCCTTCAGCTCGTCGTGGTGCCCGATCACGGCCACCTCGGCGACGTCCGGGTGCGACGCGCAGACCTCCTCCATGGCGCCGGTGGACAGGCGGTGGCCGGCGACGTTGATCACGTCGTCGATCCGGCCCATGACGAACAGGTAGCCGTCCTCGTCGACGTGGCCGCCGTCGCCCGTCTCGTAGTAGCCCGGGTAGTTGCGCAGGTAGGAGGCCTCGAACGCGCCGGGCCTGTTCCAGAGCTCCTTCGACGCCCCGGGCGGCAGCGGCAGCTTGCAGACGACCGCGCCCTCCGCGTCGGCGGCGGCCTCCTCGCCGGCGGGGTCGAGGATGCGCACGTCCCACCCGGGGCACGGCACGCAAGCCGAGCCGGGCTTGGGCTCGAGTCGCTCGAGCCCGATCAGGTTCCCCGCGATCGCCCAGCCGGTCTCCGTCTGCCACCAGTGATCGACCACCGGCACCTGCAGCTTCTCGACCGCCCACTGGTAGGTCTCCGGATCGAGCCGCTCGCCGGCGAGGAAGAGCGCCCGGAAGTCGCTCAGGTCGTAGCGGCCGAGGTGCTCGGCCTGCGGGTCCTCCTTGCGGATCGCGCGGAAGGCCGTGGGCGCGGTGAACAGGGTGGAGACCCCGTGCTCGGAGATCACGCGCCAGAACGCGCCGGGGTCCGGCGTGCCGACCGGCTTGCCCTCGTAGACGATGGTCGTGCAGCCCGTGATGAGGGGGGCATAGACGATGTAGGAGTGGCCCACGACCCAGCCGACGTCGGACGCCGCCCAGTACACCTCCCCGGGCTGCGTGTCGTAGAGGGCGCTTATCGTGTAGCGGAGCGCCACCGCGTGGCCGCCGTTGTCGCGCACGATGCCCTTCGGCGTGCCGGTCGTGCCGGAGGTGTAGAGCACGTAGAGCGGGTCGGTCGCGGCGACGGGCACGCAGTCGGCCGGCTGCGCCGCGCCTGCGAGGTCGGTCCAGTCGTGGTCGCCGGCACCGAGCTCGGCGCGCGCCTGCTCGCGCTGCAGCACGACGCATGCGGCCGGACGGTGCTCGGCCTCCGCGACGGCGGCGTCGACCAGCGGCTTGTACTCGATCACGCGCTTGCCCTCGATCCCGCAGGACGCCGTGACGATCACCTCCGGCTGCGCGTCGTCGATCCGCTTGCGGAGCTCGTCGGGCGCGAAGCCGCCGAAGACGACGGAGTGCACGGCGCCGATGCGCGCGCAGGCCAGCATCGCCACGACCGCCTCGGGGATCATCGGCAGGTAGATCACGACCCTGTCGCCCTTGCCGACGCCGAGCCCGACAAGGGCACCCGCGAAGCGCGCCACCTCGTCGAGCAGCTCGGCATAGGTCAGCGTGCGCTGAGCGCCGGTCACCGGGCTGTCGTAGATCACGGCGGCCTGGTCGCCGCGGCCGGCCTCGACGTGGCGGTCGACGGCGTTCTCACAGGTGTTGAGCTCGCCGTCGGGAAACCAGCTCCAGCCGGTCTCGCCCTCCCGCTCGAGCACCCGGGTCGGCACGCGCCGCCACGCGATCGCCTCCGCGGCCTCGCCCCAGAACGCGTCGGGGTCCGTCTTGGCCCGCGTGTAGGCCTCCTGGTACGCCCCCATGTTCTCCTCCCCTCGCTAGCGCCGCAATATCGTAGGCGGCGCGCGTCCGCGTGCGTCCGTGATTAGCCGCAGGAAGTGGCCGCGGACTGCGCACGCCCCCGCGAGCGATGGGCTAGGGTGCGACCGCCAAAACGCGCAGCGGAGGTGAGGAGATGCGGGTCGGAGTGGTCGGCGGCGGCCTGATGGGCGCCGGTATCGCGGAGGTGTGCGCCCGCCGGGGTTGCGACGTGACGGTCGTCGAGGCCAATGAGGTGCTCGCCGACCGCGCGCAGCAGAACGTGGAGAAGTCGCTCGGGCGCGCCCTCAAGTCCGGCAAGATGGCCGAGGACGAGCATCGCGACGTCGTTGGACGGCTCGCCTACAGCTCGAGCCTCGAGGACCTCGAGGGCTCGGACGTGGCGATCGAGGCGATCATCGAGAACGAGCGTCTGAAGCGGGAGCTGTTCCACGAGCTCGACCGGATCCTGCCCGACGCCCCGTTCCTCGGCTCGAACACCTCCTCCGTCCCGATCATGAAGCTGGGCGCCGAGACGTCCAAGCCCGAGCGGGTGATCGGGCTGCACTTCTTCAACCCGGTGCCGGTCATGCCGCTCGTGGAGCTCGTGCGATCGATCCTCACCTCGCACGATGCGCTCGACGAGGCGCGCCGCTTCGCCGAGCAGACGCTCGGCAAGAAGTGCATCAACTCGCAGGACCGCGCCGGCTTCATCGTCAACGCGCTGCTCGTGCCGTACGTGCTGTCCGGGATCCGGATGTTCGAGTCCGGCTTCGCCTCCAAGGACGACATCGACCGCGGGATGAAGCTCGGCTGCAACCACCCCATGGGGCCACTCGAGCTCGCCGACCTGGTGGGGCTCGACACCCTGCTCGCGGTCTCGGAGTCGCTCTACGAGGAGTTCCGCGACCCGTCCACGGTGGCGCCGGCGCTGCTGCATCGGATGGTCGAGGCGGGACTGCTCGGGCGCAAGTCGGGCCACGGGTTCTACGACTACCGCGAGGAGGGCGCGAGCCTCTCGCAGGCGATCGGCATGCGCTAGCTCGCAGGGCGCGGCGCCGCCCGGCCGACGTCTACCCTCTGCCGGCGGTGGAGCCCGACGCCGTGGAGATCCGGGTGCTCGGCTGCCTGATCGAGAAGCAGCGCACCACGCCGGACGCCTACCCGCTCAGCCTCAACGCGCTGCGGCTCGCCTGCAACCAGTCGACGAATCGGGATCCGGTCGTCGACTACGACGACACGACCGTGCGCGCGGCGCTCGAGCGGCTCGGGCGGAGGCGCTGGACGCGCCTCGCCAGCTGGGCGGGGAGCCGCGCGATGAAGTACCGGCACTTGTTCGACGAGGCGCTCGGGCTCTCCGACGCCGAGCTCGCGCTGCTCTGCGTGCTGATGCTGCGCGGGCCGCAGACCTCGGGTGAGCTCAAGGCGCGCAGCGAGCGGATCAGGCCGTTCAGCTCGACGACCGAGGTCGAGGAGGTGCTCGCGCGGCTCGTCGACCGCGGGCTCGCCGCCCGCCTGCCGCGCCGCCCCGGCCAGCGCGAGGAGCGCTTCGAGCAGCGGCTGGGCGGCGATCGCGAGACGGCCGACGGCGAGCCCGGCGGCGTGCGAGCTCCCGCCGAGCCCAGCGGCGTGCGAGCCCCGGCCGAGCCCAGCGGCGTGCGAG
>JBLNDU010000103.1:0-3595 GCA_050261935.1 Nocardioidaceae bacterium
CCGATGAAGGCGAGGATCAGGGACAGGCCGGTCGAGAGGTACACGAGCCGATCGAGCAGGCCGGACACGAGGAAGAACAGCGCGCGCAGCCCGAGCAGCGCGAAGGCGTTGGCCGTGAACACGATGTAGGGCTCCTCCGTCACGCCGAAGACCGCCGGGATCGAGTCGAGCGCGAACAGGATGTCCGTGGTGCCGATCGCGACCAGCACCAGGAAGAGCGGCGTGAGCACGCGCCGACCGTCGATCCGCGTGACGAGCCGCCCACCGTCGTAGGAGGAGCTGAACGGCAGCGTCCGCCGGGCCAGCGCCACCACCGCGTTGTCCTCGACCGACGGGTCCACGTCGCGGTGGCGGAAGAGCTGCACCGCGGTGCCGATCAGAATCAGCCCGAACACGAGGAACATGAACGAGAAAGCGGCGAGCAGCGCGGCGCCGAGCGCGATGAAGAGCGCCCGGAAGAGGAGCGCCGCGACGATGCCGAAGGTGAGCACCCGCTGCTGGTGCTCGGCCGGCACCGCGAAGGTGCTCATGATGATCACGAAGACGAACAGGTTGTCCACCGAGAGGCTCTTCTCGACCACGTAGCCGGCGAAGTACTGCGCGCCGAGCTCCCAGCCCGCCAGGACGCCGAACAGCACCCCGAAGCCGATCGCGACCGCGACGTAGAAGGTGGACCAGGCCGCCGCCTCGCGCAGCTCGACCGCGTGTGGCCGACGCCCCGAGAGCAGCAGGTCGATCGCGAGCAGCGCCGCGATCGAGCCGATCGTCGCCAGCCAGGCCACCGCGCTCACGTCGAGCATGGCCCCTCTCATGCCCGCTCTACGGCGCCCGTCACCTCACCGCCCGGCCGGCGCCCGCTTCGGGCGCGCCCGAACGCATGCCCCCCGGCGGGCGAGCCGCTCCGCGGCTGGCCGTTCCCGCAGAACCTTGACACGAGCTTGGTAAGGTTCCGCCGCGCGCGGTGAAGGAGGGGCTCACGATCCACGAGGCGGCCGAGACGACCGGTTGGTCGGCGCGCATGCTGCGCTACCTCGAGGGCGCCGGCCTCGTCGAGGCCCCGCGCAGCGCCTCGGGCTACCGCGTCTACGGACCGGCGGAGCTGCAGCGCCTGCGCACCCTGCGCGAGCTGCTGCAGCGGTTCGACTGCGCGCTGTCCGACGTAGCCTTCGCGCGTCGAATGACGGTCGACCCGTCGCTGAGCGACGCGCTCGCGCGCTGGTTCAGCGAGCGCCCCGAGCGGCCGGCCGGCGTGCCGTCGAGCGACTGGCTGCGCTGGGAGCAGGAGAAGCACGAGCGGCTGCTCGCCGCCGTCTGACACCAACGAAGGAGCAGGGATGACGAGCACCGCGACGCTCACCGCCAACGACTTCAGGGTCGCCGACCTGGCGCTCGCAGACTTCGGCCGCCGGGAGATCCGGCTCGCCGAGCACGAGATGCCGGGGCTGATGGCGATGCGCGAGGAGTACGGGCCCTCGCAGCCGCTAGCCGGCGCGCGCATTACGGGCTCGCTGCACATGACCGTCCAGACAGCGGTGCTTATCGAGACGCTCGTGGCGCTCGGCGCCGAGCTGCGCTGGGCGAGCTGCAACATCTTCTCGACGCAGGACCACGCCGCCGCCGCGGCGGTGGTCGGCCCCGACGGCTCGCCCGAGGAGCCGCGCGGCGTGCCGGTCTTCGCCTGGAAGGGTGAGACGCTCGAGGACTACTGGTGGTGCATCGACCAGACCTTCCGCTGGCCGGGCGGCCACGGGCCGAACATGATCCTCGACGACGGCGGCGACGCCACCCTCTTCGTGCACAAGGGCGTGGAGTTCGAGCGCGCTGGCGCGGTGCCCGACCCCGACGGCGCCGACTCGGAGGAGCTGCAGGTCGTGCTGCGCACGCTGCAGCGCTCGCTCGACGAGGATCCGGGGCGGCTCACGCGGGTCGGCGACGGCGTGATCGGCGTGACCGAGGAGACCACGACCGGCGTCCACCGCCTCCGCGAGATGCACGCGCGCGGCGCGCTGCTGTTCCCCGCGATCGACGTGAACAGCTCGGTTACGAAGTCGAAGTTCGACAACCTGTACGGCTGCCGGCACTCGCTCATCGACGGCATCAACCGCGCCACCGACGTGATGATCGCGGGCAAGGCGGCGGTGATCTGCGGCTACGGCGACGTCGGCAAGGGCTGCGCGCAGTCGCTGCGCGGCCAGGGGGCGCGCGTGCTCGTCACCGAGGCGGACCCGATCTCGGCGCTGCAGGCCTGCATGGACGGCTACCAGGTGGTAACGGTCGAGGATGTGGTCGAGACGGCCGACATCTTCATCACGGCGACCGGCAACCGCGACGTCATCACGCCCGCCCACATGGCGCGCATGAAGCACCAGGCGATCGTCGGCAACATCGGCCACTTCGACAACGAGATCGACATGGCGAACCTGGCACGGGTCGAGGGCATCGAGCGCCGCCCGGTGAAGCCGCAGGTCGACGAGTGGGTCTTCCCCGACGGCCACTCCGTGATCGTGCTGTCGGAGGGCCGCCTCCTCAACCTCGGCAACGCCACCGGCCACCCGAGCTTCGTGATGTCGAGCTCGTTCACGAACCAGACGCTCGCCCAGATCGAGCTGTTCAGGCACGGCGACGGCTACGAGAAGCGCGTCCACGTGCTCCCGAAGCGGCTCGACGAGAAGGTGGCGCGCCTCCACCTCCAGAAGCTCGGCGCCAGGCTCACGCGGCTGACGCGCGAGCAGGCCGCCTACCTCGGCGTGCCGGTCGACGGCCCCTACAAGTCGGAGCGCTATCGCTACTGACGCCGGGCGGGCCCGCATCGAGTGGGCCGCCGGACAGATGCCGGTCCTGCGCGGGGTGAGCGAGCGCTTCGCGCGCGAGCGGCCGCTCGAGGGGGTGCGCGTGGCCGCCTGCCTGCACATCACCGCCGAGACCGCCGCGCTCATGCGCACGCTCGTCGAGGGCGGCGCGTCGGCGGCGCTGTGCGCCGCGAACCCGCTGACGACCCAGGACGACACCGCCGCCGCCCTGCGCGCCGAGGGCGTCTCGGTGCACGGCCGCCGTGGCGAGGACCGGCGCCGCTACGAGGCCAACGTCGCCGCCGTGGCGGCCGGCGGCCCGCGCGTGACGATCGACGACGGCGCCGACCTGCTCGCCCTGCTCCACGAGCGGGGCGGGGCCGACGCGATGGCCGGCGGCACCGAGGAGACCCGCTCGGGCCTCGTGCGGTTGCGCCGCCTCGAGGCGCGCGACGGCCTGCGCTGCCCGGTGCTGGCCGTCAACGACGCCCGCACGGAGCGGGCGATCAACGACCGCTACGGCACGGGACAGTCGGCGCTCGACGGCATCCTCCGCGCCACCAACCTGCTGCTCGCGGGCCAGACGCTCGTGCTGGTCGGCTACGGCCTCACCGGCAAGGGCATCGCGGAGCGCGCCCGCGGCGCGGGCGCGCACGTGGTGGTCTGCGAGGTCGACCCGCTGCGCGCGCTCGAGGCGCGCATGGAGGGCTACGAGGTCATGCCGGCGCTCGCCGCGGCCGAGCGCGGCGACCTGTTCGTGACGGTGACGGGCTCACGCCGCGTGCTGCGCCGGGAGCATTTCGAGC
>JBLNDU010000104.1:0-14083 GCA_050261935.1 Nocardioidaceae bacterium
AGCGACACGACCTGGCGGCTCTGCGAGATCGCGATCACGAGCGCGTCCGTCTGCTTCGAGACGCGCTCGGCGGTGCGGTGGCGGGTGCCGGTCTCGAGCGACATGATCGTCGGGTCGGGCATCAGCTGGACGTTCGCCCAGAGGATCTTGGTGGCGTTCGCGGAGAGCACGATCGCGCCGTCCATCTTCGCGAGCTGGTAGAGCAGCGCCGGCGTGAAGTCCACGTCGAGCTTCACGCCGCCCGAGAGCAGGAACGACAGCTCCTCCGACTCCCCGATGCAGATTAGGCCACCCGTCCTGCCCTGCACGATGTGGTCGAGCCCCTCGCGCACGGCAGTGCCGGGAGCGACCATCTCGAGCGCCCGCACGAGCCGGGGTTCCTGCCGTGCCTCGAGCTCTGCGACGTCGTCTCCGGCATACGGCATGGACCGCCTATGGTACGCGAAGCGCCGCGAACTCGTCGGTATTAGCGGGCTTTGGGCCGGGACGTCCGCCTGCGCCGCCGCGCTCGTGGTGCCCGCGCGAAGCGGCGGTCAGGCCGCCTCGGCGCCCCGCGCGCCGGCGAACGCCGCGCGCAGCGCAGCGCCCAGGTCGGTCAGCCGCTCGCCGGGCGCGAGCAGCCAGTCGAGCCCGAACTTGGCCGCCTCGGCGGCGCGCCGGTCGGCGTGCGCGGCGTGGCGCAGCTCGCCCGTGAGGCCGAGCTCGCCGAAGGCGGCGAGCGGCCTGCCGCCGGCCTCGAGCGCGATCCCTCGCGCGGCCGAGGCGACGGCCAGCGCGATCGCCAGGTCGGCGCCCGGCTCGTCCACGCGCACGCCGCCGGCGACGGAGACGAACACGTCGCTGCCGCCGAGCGGCAGCCGAGCGTGGCGCGCGAGCACGGCGAGCACGAGCGCGAGCCGGTTGCGGTCGACGCCGTTTGCGACCCGGCGCGGCGGCACGAGCTCGGTGGGCGCGACCAGCGCCTGCACCTCCACGAGCAGCGGCCGCGAGCCCTCCATCGCGCAGAGCACGACCGAGCCGGGCGCGCGCGTGGCCGCGTCCACGAAGCGCGCCGATGCGTCGGCGACCTCGGCCAGCCCGTCGTCGCGCATCTCGAAGACGCCAACCTCGTTTGTCGAGCCAAAGCGGTTCTTGAGCGCCCTCAGCGTGCGCAGCGTGCGCTCGCGCTCGCCCTCGAAGCTGAGCACGGAATCCACCAGGTGCTCGAGCACGCGCGGGCCGGCGAGCGATCCCTCCTTCGTGACGTGGCCGACGAGGACGACCGCCACGCCGCGCGCCTTGGCGACCCGCATCAGGCGGCCCGCCACCTCGCGCACCTGGGCGACCGAACCCGGCGTCCCGCCGAGCGCCGGGTCGTAGAGCACCTGCACCGAGTCGATCACGCAGACGTCGGGGCGCTCCGCCTCGAGCGTGGCGAGCACGAGCTCGAGGTCGGTCTCGGCCACGATCGGTACGCGCAGCGCGCTCTCCCCGAGCCGCTCGGCGCGCAGGCGCACCTGGGCGGCGGACTCCTCGCCCGAGACGTAGAGCGTCCGGCCGCCGGCGGCGGCGAGGTTGGCCAGCGCGCTCGTGGTGAGCGTGGACTTGCCGATGCCGGGCGCGCCGCCGATCTGGACGACCGAGCCCGGCACGACGCCGCCGCCGAGCACGCGGTCGAACTCGCCGATGCCGGTAGCGAGGCGACGGACGGCCGGCGCCTCGACCGCCCCGAGCGGCACGGGCGTGAGCGCCCGGCCGCCGCGGCGGCCCGGCCCGGAGGGCGGAGCGGCGGCCGGCTGCTCGACGAGCGTGTTCCACTCGCCGCAGCCGCGGCAGCGCCCGTGCCAGCTCGGCGCCTCCTGCCCGCAGGCGGTGCAGGCGAACACGGTCCGCTTGGTGGGCATGCCCGGGGACGCTAAGCGGCGCGCCCGACGGCTTCGCCCCGCGGCGCTGCCTCCGCTGCAGCCGCGCGCCCGCTCCGTCCGGTCCGGGGGCTGCCATGTGCGTCCCCCATGCAGCTGCTCGAGGCACCGCTCGCAAGCGCGGAGTTCGTCGCGGTCGACACGGAGACCAACGGGCTCATGGGCCCCGCCTGCGAGCTGACGGAGGTGGGCGCGGTGCTCGTCGGCGGCGGCGAGCTGCACGAGAGCTGGCGCTCGCTCGTGCGGGTCGAGCGCCCGCTCTCGCGCGGAATCCAGCGCTTCACTGGCATCACGCAGCGCATGGTCGAGGCCGCGCCGCCGGCCGCCGCGGTGCTGCCGCGGCTCGCCGGGCTGCTCGAGGGGCGCGTGCTCGTGGCGCACAGCGCGAGCTTCGACGTCAGGGTGCTGCGCCACGCGTTCGAGCGGGCCGGGCTCGACTGGCCCGACCCGCCGGCGCTCTGCACGGTCGCGCTGGCGCGCCGCTTCGCCCCGCTCGCCCGCCGGCGCGGGCTCGCTCCGCTGGCCGAGGCGCTCGGGATCGACGTCGGCGCCACGCACCGCGCGCTCCCCGACGCGCTCACATGCGCGCGCGTCTTCTGCGCCCTGTTCCCGCGCCTGTGCGCCAACTCGAGCACGGTCGAGGAGGCGCTCGACCTGCTCCGCTCGCGCCGGCGCGCGCGCAAGACCGAGCCCGGCGCGCGCATCCCACCGTCGGAGCGACCCGACCTGTCGAGGCTGCCCGACGACCCCGGCGTGTACGTCTTCCGCGACGAGCGCGGCCGGCCGCTCTACGTCGGCAAGTCGGTGTCGCTCCGCAGCCGCGCCCGCGCGCACTTCTGCGCGCCGGCCGGCTGGACGGAGCGCGCCGAGATCGTGGACTACCGCCCCACGAGCTCCGAGCTCGGGGCGCTCGTGCTCGAGAGCCGGCTGATCAAGGCGTGGAGGCCGCAGGGCAACCGGGCGCTCAAGCGCACCGACCCGTGGTGCTACCTGCGCTGCCGGCTCGACATCCCCTACCCGGTGCTCGAGGTGGGCTCGGAGCCGGCCGCCGGCCACGCCGTGAGCGTCGGGCCGCTCAGAAGCCGCGCGCTCGCCGGCGAGCTGGCCGACCAGCTCACCTCGCTCTACAGGCTGCGCCACTGCGGGCGGACGCTGCGTCGCCGCGAGCACCCGTCGGCCTACGGTCAGATGGGCCGCTGCCTGTCGCCCTGCCTGGGCGACCTCGATCCGAACGCCTACCGGCGCCAGCTCGACAGCGCGCTCGCGCTGTTCGACGGGCCCGACGGCGGTCGCCTGCTCTTGGCCGAGATCGAGCGGCGCATGCGGGAGGCGGCCGACGCGCGGCGCTACGAGCGAGCGGCGGCGCTGCTGCGCCGGCGCGAGCGGCTCGCCTGGCTGCTCGAGCGGCTCGAGGGCGTGCTGCGCGCCACCCACGCGGCGCCGCGGCTCGTGCTCGCGCGCCATCCGGTCAAGGAGCGCTTCGACGCGTTCGTCCTCGTGCACGGCCGGGTGGCGCACTGGGGGCCGCTGCGGACGCCGGCCGAGCTCGCCGCGCGCTGCGCCGAGGCGATCGCGGTGGCGGGCGCGCGGGGGCGCTCGGTCGTGCCGCCGGAAGAGGTGGACGAGGTGAGGATCGTCGCTGGATGGCTCGCCGAGCACGAGGCGCCGCAGCTGCCGCTCGACCCGGCGCCCGACGTCGCGGCGGTGGAGTCGTTCGTGCGCGCCGCCGCCGGCCCGGCTGCGCGAGCCGCCTAGCGTCGGCGGCTGGGATGGATCGTCAGGCCTGGCAGTCGACCGCTACTTCGAGCGCGCGGCAGATGTCGCGCATGCGCCCATCGGCCAGCCGGCCGAGTCGCTCGACGAGCACCCCGATCGAGACGCTCTCGACCGAGTCCAGGTTGACCGCCGAGCGGCGTGGGATCGGGTCATCGCCTGGTTCCAGGACGACTTCGCTGGGGAGGGCCCGGATCGTCGTCGTGCATGCTGCGACGAGAGCGCGGCGCAGACGCGGGATCGCCGCGTCGCGGGACAGGACCACGACGGGACGCCGCCCGTTTCCCGCGAGCTCGCACCACCAGAGCTCCCCACGAGCCGGGAGCGCGGTCATGAAGCGGCGGCGGCTCGACGGAACGAGGCCAGGTCACCCCACTCGTCCGGCTCATGGAGCGGGTGCTCATCGTAAGCGGCGTAGCTCGCGTCGATCTGAGCGGCGCGGTGACGAGCCAGCAACGCCTGGAGGGCCTCGTCGACGAGGACGGCGTCCGTCACGCCGGAGCGCGCCTGGCGGGCACGGTCCAGGAGGTCTGCGTCGACGGTCGTGCTCAGCCGTGTGCGGGCCATGCCATCATCGTGCCACAGCGCAGCCCAACGGGTCCACCCTGGACGATCAGGCGCGGCTGCGCCGGCCGCTCCGGCCCGGGCGCCCTAGACCTCCACGACGCGCGTCTCGATCGACACGCCGCCGGTGATACGACCGCCGCAGAGGCGGGCGACGCGCTCGATCACCGAGGTCCACATGTGGAGCTGCACCTCCTTCGCCATGCGGAGGCGATGGTGCAGGAGGGCGGACGCCCTGTCGCCCGGTCGCGCCCACGACTCGATCGCGAACACGAGTCGCCCGTCGTCGCTGCCGGCGCGCCACTCGATCTGACCCGCCTCGAGGTGCCCCTCGAGCGTCGCGAAGCGGAACGAGGTGGGGGTGACCACGACGACGCGAACGGGGCCGTCCCAGGGGCCCGGCATCCGGACGGTGAACTCGTCGCCCACCCTCATCGACCCCTCCCCGCCGCGGACCTTCTGGAAGCTGGCGAGCTCGGACGGGGCGACGACGTTGGGGTCCTCCGCGAGCCGCGCGACGAGCTCCGCGGCACCGAGCCGGCCGTCGCGGATGCGGGCGCTGAAGACGCGATGGAAGAGCGGCCCATCCCCGTGCTCCGGCCGCTGGACCTCCGTCAGGTCGACGCCGGCGGGTAGCGGCGGAGGGTCGTCGAGCGGCGACGCGCCCGGCAGCTCGCGGCGGTGGATCGGCGTCGTCCGCCACATGTAGCTCCAGGAGGTGAGCGCGACCCCGAGCGGCCAGCGGGCGGCCGTCGTCAGGCGTCGATGGGTCGTGAGCGCGCGCGGCATCGGCTCCGCTCGGGCTACCCGCGGCCCCGTGGCGCCACACATCTGCTGCCGGGCGCCGCGCGCGGCGCGCGCCGCTGCTTCACGGCGCGCGCAGCGGGTAGTGACGCGGCATGGTGTCGAGGGCCCTCCACCGTGCCGGCATGCGCGCCTGGCAGCTCGAGCTCGCCTCGCTCGGGTCCGTGGGCCTCTGCATCGGCCTTTGGATCCGCGCCAAGACCGTCGACCAGGACGAGCGCGGGAACGCGGAGCGCCGCGCGCTGTTCGTCGGGCTCTGGCCACCGCTGTTCTGGCTGATCGGGCAGTCGGTCGAGCAGCACGAGTAGCGCGGGCGCCGCCGGCTCAGCCGGCCTCCGTCTCCGCCTCCCTCACGGCCCGCTCTGCGGCGGCGAAGCCGATCCGCGAGTGGGTGCCGTCGCAGAACGGCTTCGTCGTCGATCCGCCGCAGCGGCACAGGGCGATCGGCCTCCCCTCGGGGACCTCGAACTCGTTCCCGTCGGCGTCGATGAGCCGGATCGGCCCCGTCACCTTGTAGGGACCGTTCTCCCTCGTCTTGATCTCCACCTCGACCATGGTCTCTCCAATCGCTCGTCGAATCCGCGCCGCCCAGGCCCTCGCACGGCGGCCGCTGCCTCGCGCCGGCGCGGCGCCGGCGCGACGCGCCGGCCGCAATAGGATCGCGCGACCGTGATCTCCGCGGAGCCGAGCGACCTGCCCGGCGCGCTGGTCGTGACGCGCCGCGATCGGGCGCGCTCGCTCGCACGGGCGCTCTGGCTGCGCGTGCGCTTCGGGGGGCGGGTGGCGATCGACCGGCGTGCCGTCGTGGGGCCGGGCACGCGGATCGAGGTGGCGCCCGGCGGTCGCCTGGTCGTCGGGCCGTGGGCGTGGATCGGCCGTGGCGCGCGGCTCCGCGTCCGCGGCGGCGCGCTTCGGATCGGCGCCGCGAGCGCGCTCGGGCCCGGCTGCGCGGCCGTCGCGCACCGCAGCATCGTGATCGGAAGCGGCTGCCGGATCGGCGACGGCGCCATGCTGATCGACGCCGAACCGCGGACCGGCGACATCGAGCGGCCGGTCCGTGAGCAGGGCGTGGCGGTGGCGGCGGTGCGGGTCGAGGACGGGGCGCGGATCGGGGCGCACGCCTGCCTCCATGCCGGCGTGACGGTGGGCGCGGGCGCCTCGGTGGCGCCGCGCGCCGTCGTCCGCCGCGACGTCAGGGCGGGGGGAGCGAGCCTGGGCGCCATGCCGACCCCGGCACGGCCCGTCGCGCCCCCCGCGCGACCTCGTCAGCCGGCGCGCCGGTCGGTTCGGAGGCGCCGGCGGGCGCGAGCCGGCGCGCGAGCCGGCGTCGGGGCCGAAACGCGCCCGATTGCGAGAAAGGGGTGGTGGCGGCGCGCCAGATCCGGAATACTCCGCCCCGAGTGACGCAGGTCCGCCGCGGTTGGAGCAAGGGGATCCTGGCGCAGCGCAGCGGCGCTCACGGAGCAACCCGCGGACGTCCGGAGGAAGTCAGTGAGCGGCAGTCCCAGAACCCCCGTCCTCGCCCCACCCGCTGAGCAGGTCGCTCGCTGGAGAGCGCTCCAGCGCTTCGCGCGCAAGCCGCACCCCGGCGGAGAGCCGGACACCGGCGACCTGCTGCTCGGCCTCGCCGAGACGAGCCAGAGCGTCGCGGCCCGGGCGCTGTCGCGACTCGGCGTGAGCGTCGACGATCTCCAGGCGGAGGTCGAGCGCCAGCGCGGCAGGAGACGCCGCGCCGCCCCGGAGCAGCCGGTCAACCCACGCGCTCGAGCAGCGCCACGGGCCAGCCGTCGAGCCCCAGGCGCTCCAGCGCCAGGCGCCCGCTGAGGTCCACCTCCTCGCCGCTGAGGGCGCTCCTCCAGCGCCCGGAGGCCTCCGCGGGCAGCTCCACCGCGGCGTCGCCCAGCGGACCGCGCACGAGCGTGGCGGCGAGCAGCTCCCCGCCGCGCAGGAACGCGCAGCAACCCTCGCCGGCGGCTAGGGCGCGGTAGCCGCCGGCGAACGCGCCGGGGCGGCGGGCGCGCAGCTCGAGCGCCCTCCGGATCAGGAGCAGCTTGACCGTCTCGCGCTCGGGCGGCGCGCCGCGCTCGACCTCGGCCAGCGCCTCGCGCCGGCGCGCCCAGTCGACCGGCCGGCGGTTGTCGGGATCGACGAGCGAGAGGCGCCCGAGCTCGTCGCCCTGGTAGATGTCGGGCACGCCCGGCGAGGTGAGCTTGAGCAGCAGCTGGCCGAGGGCGGCGCGCTCACCCGCCCGCGCCAGGCGGGCCGCGAAGGCGCCGATCTCGGCGCGCAGCTCGGCGTGCGCGTAGAGGCCGCGGCAGAAGCCCCTCGCGCGGCGCTCCCAGTCGGGGTCGCCGCCTACCCAGGCCGTGTTGCGCTTCGCCTCGCGGAGCGCCTTCTCCACGTACGCCTCGAGCCGCTCGAACTCGAGCGGCCAGGCGCCCACGAGCGTCTGGTAGACGAGGTAGCGCTCGCCCGGGTCGGGGGCGCCGCGCTCGACGAGCCCGGCAGAGAGCCGCTCCCAGCGGAGTACCTGCTCGCGCCAGGCCGGGGCCAGGCCGGCGAGCGCCCCGATCCGGGCGCGCAGGTCGCCGCTCCGCTTCGTGTCGTGCGTCCCGGTCGCGAGCAGCCCGAGCGGGAAGCGACGCGCGCGCTCGGCGTTGGCGGCGTGCAGGGCGGCCACCGGGAGGGAGAAGCGGCTCGGGTCGCCGCCCACCTCGTTCAGGGCCAAGAGCCGCCCGTAGCGGTAGAAGGCCGTGTCCTCGACGCCCTTCGCCATCACGGCCGGCGTCGTCTGCTGGAAGCGGGTGACGAGCTCCGCCGGGGCCGGCTCCTCGAGCAGCAGCGCCCGCGCGAGCCCGGGCTCCATGCCCGAGGCGGCCACGGCCTCGCGATCGGCCAGCTCGACGCGGCCGCCCGGCGCCTCGACGTAGGTGCGGTAGACCGGCAGCGACGCGAGCGCCCGCTCGAGCCCGGGATGGTCGCGGAGGCGGCGGAGCCGCTCGACCTCGGGCGCGAACGTCGTGCGCACCTGCTCGAGCCGCGCCTCGAGGCCCAGCTCGCCGAACGTCCGCGACTCGCCCGTCAGCTCCCCGTACAGGGCGGTGAGCTCCGTCTCGCCGGCGGGATCGACGAACAGCGCGGTGACCTCGTTCAGGAACTCGTACCCGACGGTGCCCTCGACCGGCCAGTCGCGCAGCCGCTCGCCGGGCTGGAGCACCTTCTCGACCCAGATCCGCGGTGCGCCGGCGGCGCGCAGGCGGCGCAGGTAGCCCGCCGGATCCGCCAGCCCGTCCGGGTGGTCCACGCGCAGTCCGTCGACGGCACGCTCCCGCACGAGGCGCAGCACGAGCCCGTGCGTGGCCGCGAACACGTCCGGATCCTCCTGGCGCACGCCGGCGAGGTGGTCGTGATCGAAGAAGCGCCGGTGCCGGCCCGTCTCGTGGTCGAGGTCGAAGAAGCGCTCGCGCGCCGCCGGGTCGGCCCAGAAGCGGTTCTCCTCGCTCGCGGCCATGTGGTTCGGCACGACGTCGAGGATCAAGCCGAGCTCGGCGCCGGCGAGCGCCCGCAGCGCCCGCTCGCCGCCGAGCGCCTCGGACACGCGCGTGGGGTCGACGACGTCGTAGCCGTGCGTCGAGCCGGGGCGCGCCTCGAAGCACGGCGACAGGTAGAGGTGGCTCACCCCGAGCGCCCGCAGGTAGGGCACCAAGGAGCGCGCGTGGTCGAGGTCCAGCCCGGGCCCCAGCTGCAGCCGGTAGGTCGCCCTCAGCTCGGCCACGCGGCCGCGGTCAGCGCTCGCGGCGCAGCAGCAGCAGCGAGCGCGAGCGAACGTCGACATCGCCGTGCGAGCGGTAGCTGCGCTCGCCCGGCTGCAGCTCCGGCTCGCCCGTCGAGAGCTCCACGGTCCACGCGAACCCGAACCGGCGCGATGGCAGCAGGAAGCGGACGTCGGACTCGGTGGAGTTCAGCAGCACCACGAACGAGTCGTCCACGAGCTCGCTGCCGTCGTAGGAGCTCTCGGGGATCTCGCGGCCGTTCAGGAAGACGCCGAGCACGTGGTGGGCGCGGTCCCAGTCGGCCCGCGTCATGCGCCGCCCGTCGCTGCGGAACCACCACGCGTCGGGCAGGCCCGAGCCCATCTGCTCGCGGCCCGTGAGGTAGCGCCGTCGCCGGAACAGCGGATGGGCGCGCCGCAGCGCCATCACGCGTCTGGCGAAGTCGAGCATCAGGCGCGCGCGCTCGTCGAGCTCCCAGTCGTACCAGGACAGCTCGTTGTCCTGGCACCAGGCGTTGTTGTTGCCGCGCTGCGTCCGCCACAGCTCGTCACCGCCGAGCAGCATGGGCACGCCCTGCGACAGGACGAGCGTGGCCAGCAGGTTGCGCGCCTGGCGCTCGCGCAGCTCCACCACCTCGGGCTCGTCGCTGTCGCCCTCGGCGCCGTGGTTCCAGGAACGGTTGTCGTTCGTGCCGTCGCGGTTGTCGTCCTGGTTGGCCTCGTTGTGCTTGTCGTTGTAGGACACGAGGTCGCGCAGCGTGAAGCCGTCGTGCGCAGTGACGAAGTTGACCGACGCGAACGGCCCGCGGCCGTCGTGCTCGTAGAGGTCGCTCGAGCCCGTGAAGCGGCGGGCGAAGTCCGCCACGCCCGCGTGGCCGCGCCAGAAGTCGCGCATCGTGTCGCGGTAGATCCCGTTCCACTCGCTCCAGAGCACGGGGAAGTTGCCGACCTGGTAGCCGCCCGGGCCGACATCCCACGGCTCGGCGATCAGCTTGAGCTGCGACAGCACGGGGTCCTGGTGGATCGCGTCGAAGAAGGCCGACAGCGGGTCGACGGCGTAGAACTCGCGCGCCAGCGCGGGCGCGAGGTCGAAGCGGAAGCCGTCCACGTGGCACTCGAGCGCCCAGTAGCGCAGCGAGTCCATGATCATCCGCAGAACGCTCGGCTGCACCGAGTTGACCGTGTTGCCCGTACCGGTGAAGTCCATGTAGTAGCGCTGGTCGTCGGGCACGAGCCGGTAGTAGCAGGCGTTGTCGATGCCCTTGAAGGACAGGATCGGCCCCAGGTGGTTGCCCTCGGCGGTGTGGTTGTAGACGACGTCGAGGATCACCTCGATCCCGGCGCGGTGGAGCGCCTTGACCATGCCCTTGAACTCGAGCAGCTGCTCGCCGCGCGTGCCGGTGGCCGCGTAGCCCGCGTGCGGCGCGAAGTACCCGATCGAGCTGTAGCCCCAGTAGTTCCTGAGGCCGCGCTCGAGCAGGAACGCCTCGTCGGCGATGTGGTGCACGGGCAGCAGCTCGACCGCGGTGACGCCGAGCGAGAGGAGGTGCTCGATCGCGGCCTCTGAGGCGAGCCCGGCGCAGGTGCCGCGCAGGTCCTCGCGCACGCCCGGGTGGCGCATCGTGAAGCCCTTCACGTGCGTCTCGTAGATCACCGTGTCCGCCCAGGGCGTGCTCGGCGGCGGAACCCCCTCCCAGTCGAACGAGGTGTCGACGACGACGCAGCGCGGCAGCGCGTCCGCGCTGTCCTCGTCGTCCGGGTCGAGGTCCGCGTCCGGGCTCGGCGGCGGCGTGTAGGGCAGCGTGTTGGCGAGCTCCCAGCGCACCGGCCCGTCGATCGCCTTCGCGTAGGGATCGAGCAGGAGCTTGCGCGGGTTGAAGCGCTGGCCGCGATCCGGCGCGTAGGGGCCGTGCACCCGATAGCAGTAGCGCTGCCCGGGCCCGACGCCGGGCAGGTACACGTGCCAGTTGTAGGCGGTGCGCTCCACGAGCTCGACGCGCTCCTCGGCCTCCTCGTCGTCGTACAGGCAGAGCTCGACCCGCTCGGCGTTCTCCGAGAAGAGCGAGAAGTTCGTGCCGTGCCCGTCCCAGCTCGCGCCGAGCGGGAACGGGCGGCCTGGCCGCCTCGGCCTCACGCGTGGCACCGTACTCATCGCAGCACCGCCCCGGTCAGCGCCGGCAGCGCCAGCTCGCCCTCCGACAGCTCGGTGGCCTCCGTCGCGAGCACCAGCTCGCGGCCCTCCACCGGAACGCGCGCCGGCTCCGGTCGGAAGTTGCAGGCGAGCTCGAACGAGCCGCGCCGCACGACGAGCCAGCGCGCCGCCTCGTCGAAGCGCGACTCGGCCGCCTCCCGCGGGAGCCGCGCGCGCAGCCGCAGCAGCTCGCGGTAGAGCCGCTCGAGGCCGGCGTCGCGCCTGCGGGTCAGCCGCGAGCGCTCGAACGTGGCACGGTCCTGGGGGTCGGGCAGGTGGCCGCCGAACCGGGCGAAGGCCGCGAACTCGCGCCGCCGACCCCGGCGCGTGGCCTCGATCAGGCGCTTGTCGGTGTGGCCCGTGAAGTACTGGAACGGCGCCTCCTCGCCGTACTCCTCGCCCATGAACAGGAGCGGCGTGAAGGGCGACAGGAGCGTGCAGAGCGCGGCCAGCGGCCGCACCGGCGCCGGCAGCCGGTCGCCGAGCGCGCGGTTGCCGACCTGGTCGTGGTTCTGAGAGCAGACCACGAACTGCTCGGGCGGGCGGTCGCCCGCCGGCGCGCCGACCCGCCGCGCGCGGACCTCCGACCAGCGGCCGTCGTAGACGAACGGTCGTCGGAACGCCTTGGCGAGGTCGGCGACGCTCCCGAAGTCGCGGTAGTAGCCCTCGCGCTCGCCCGTGAGCAGCACGGTGAGCGCGTGGTGGAAGTCGTCCGCCCACACCGCGTCGGCGCCGTGCCCGCCGACCTCCGCCGGACGGATCGCACGCGGGTCGTTGCGCGCCGACTCGGCCATCACGAGCGCGTCCGGACGCGCCGAGCGGACGCGCGCGGCGAGCTCCTCGAGCACGTGCCGAGGGCTCTCGTCGAGGATCGCGTGGGTGGCGTCGAGCCGCAGCCCGTCGACGTGGAGGTCGCGCACCCAGAAGAGGGCGTTCTGGATCGCCCACTCGCGCACGGCGTCGGAGCCGGGGCCGTCGAAGTTGATCGCCTTGCCCCAGGCCGTCTCGTAGACGTCGCTGAAGTAGGGGCCGAAGGAACGAAAGGAGCGGACGCCGGAGGCACCGAGATGGTTGTAGACGACGTCCAGGACGACACCGAGCCCGTGCCCGTGGGCGGCGTCGACGAGCCGCTGGAGGCCGGCCGGGCCGCCGTAGGCGTGGTGGGCCGCGAAGCCGTACACGCAGTCGTAGCCCCAGCCGCGCCGGCCCGGGAACTCGCCGACCGGCATCAGCTCGATCGCCGTGACGCCGAGCTCCCGCAGGGCGGGCAGATGCGGCACGACCGCGTCGAAGGTCCCCTCGGGCGTGAACGTGCCCACGTGGAGCTCGTAGAGCACGAGCTCGCGCAGCGGCACTCCGCCCCAACCGGCGTCGCGCCAGGCGAAGGCGCCCGTGTCGATCACGCGCGAGGGGCCGCGGAGGCCGCGCGGCTGATGGCGCGAGCAGGGGTCGGGGTGCCGGCGCCCGTCGAGCACGACGACGTAGTCGGCCCCCGGCGCGCAGTCGAGCCGCGCCTCCCAGACGCCGTAGCCGGCCGGCTCGAGCGGCAGCTCACGGGTCCCGATCCGGATGGCGGCGCGCGCGGCGCGCGGCGCCCAGATCCTGAACTCGACGCCGTCCGCGCAGGGGACCGCGCCGAGCGGTCGCTCGAAGGGGTACTCCGGCGCCTCGCTCAGGCCGTCTCCGGCACGAGCCAGACGACGGCCAGCGGCGGCAGGGTGAGCTCCGCCGAGAAGGGCTGCCCGTGCCAGCCGCCCGGCTCGGCCTCGATGCCCTCGCCGTTGCCGACGTTCGAGCCGCCGTAGTGCTGCGAGTCGGTGTTGAGCGCCTCGACCCAGCGCCCGGAGCGGGGCAGCCCGAGCCGGTAGCCCTCGCGCGGCACGGGCGCCAGGTTGGCGACGCAGGCGAGCACGCGCTCGCCGCCGCGCGAGGCGCGCACGAACGCGAGCACGTTCGAGGACGAGTCGTTGGGCTCGAGCCACCAGAAGCCGGCCCCGTCGAAGTCGAGCTCGTAGAGCGCCGGCTCCCCGCGTAGCAGCCGGTTCAGGTCGCGCACGAGCGACTGGATGCCGGCGTTCTCGGCCTGCTCGAGGAGGTGCCAGTCGAGCGAGCGCTCGTAGCTCCACTCGCCCTCCTGGGCGAGCTCTCCGCCCATGAACAGGAGCTTCTTGCCGGGATGGGCCCACATGTAGGCATACAGCGCCCTCAGGTTGGCCAGCTTCTGCCAGCGGTCGCCCGGCATCTTGCCGTAGAGGGAGCCCTTGCCGTGCACGACCTCGTCGTGCGAGAGCGGCAGGATGAAGTTCTCGGAGAAGGCGTACAGCAGGCTGAACGTGAGCTGGTGGTGGTGGAAGCGCCTGTACACCGGATCGCGCGAGAAGTAGTCGAGCGTGTCGTGCATCCAGCCCATGTTCCACTTGAAGCCGAAGCCGAGCCCGCCGAGGTAGGTCGGCCGCGAGACGCCCGGCCAGGCGGTCGACTCCTCGGCCGCCGCGATCACGCCCGGCTCGCGGCGGTGCAGCACCTCGTTCAGCTCCTTGACGAACGCGACGGCGTCGAGGTCCTCGTTGCCGCCGTACTGGTTCGGGATCCAGGCGCCCTCGGCGCGGCCGTAGTCGAGGTAGAGCATCGACGCCACGCCGTCGACGCGCATGCCGTCGACGTGGTACTCGCGCGGCCAGAACAGCGCGCTGGCGAGCAGGAAGTTGCGCACCTCGTTGCGCCCGTAGTTGAACTCGAGCGTGCCCCACTCGGGATGCGCGCCGCGGCGCGGGTCCTCGTGCTCGTAGAGGGCCGTGCCGTCGAAGCGGGCGAGCGCCCAGTCGTCGCGCGGGAAGTGGGCCGGCACCCAGTCGAGGATCACGCCGATCCCGTGCTGGTGGAGGCGATCGACGAGCCGGCGGAGGTCGTCGGGGCTGCCGTAGCGCGCCGTCGGCGCGAAGAAGCCCGACACCTGGTAGCCCCACGAGCCCGAGAAGGGGTGCTCCATCACCGGCATCAGCTCGACGTGCGTGAAGCCGAGGTCCTTCACGTAGGCGGCCAGCTCGTCGGCCAGCTCGAGGTAGGTGAGCGAGCGGT
>JBLNDU010000105.1:0-6140 GCA_050261935.1 Nocardioidaceae bacterium
CATGGCTCGGCCGCCGTAGCGGATGAGCATTGCGCGGTCCTCTAATACGGCCGTGGCGGCGGCCAGCACCGGCGCACCGCGCGCGCGGGCGCGCCGCGGCGCGAGGTCGCGCCCGTCCGGCACGTGCGGCAGCAGCACGATGCGCTCCTCGGCGAGGCGGTCGGCGAGCGCGCGCGCCCACGCCGCCGGGCGGTAGGCGCCCGCCTCCCAGGCCACGATCTCGCGCGCCGCGCGCGACCCCTCGGCCGCCGCGGCCGCGCCCTCGCCGACGATGGCGGCGCGGCCGCCTGCCTCCGCGATCGCCTCGTCGGCGCCGAGCGGCAGCGAGCCGTCGCGCACCGGGACGACCGCGATCACAGCGCCGCCCCCACGCGGCTGCCCTCGATCACCGCCGCGTGCGCGCGCCGCGGCGCGACGCAGTCGCCCGCGCGGTGCACCTCGATCCCCGTCCCCTTGAGCGCGAGGTAGAGCTCCTCCGCCGCCTGGTACGGCGACGCCATGACGACCCAGTCGACCTCGCGCTCGTGCGGTTGGCCGCTCGGGTGGTGGAGCAGCGACAGGCGGCCGCCCTCGAAGCCCGTGACGACCATCTCCGTCGTCTGGCGGATGCCCTTGGCGGCGGCGCGCATGTTCCAGCCCTCCATGTCGAGGGTGATGCCCAGATCCTGCCCGACGATCATCCCCGGCGTGACGACCTCGACCTCGCAACCGCGGTCGGCGAGCATCTCGGCCACGCTCGTGGCCTGGTAGAAGCCGACCTCGTCGATCACGACGACGCTGCCCTCGGGCGTCGAGGCGCCGGTCAGCACGTCGGTCACGTCCACGAGACGGGCGCCGTCGCCGTCCTGCGGCGCCCAGGCCGGCCGGGCCGGGACGGCGCCCGTGGCCACCAGCACGACGTCTGGCGCCGCGTCGCGCACGTACTCCGTGTCCACCGGCTGGTGGAGCTTGATCTCGACCCCCAGCCGGGCGCAGCGGTTGAGCTGGTTTCGCACGAGGTCGCCGAACTCCGCCCGGCTCGGCACGCTCGCCGCCAGGCGCACCTGCCCTCCCGGCGCGTCGGAGCGCTCGCAGACCGTGACCTCGTGGCCGCGCTCGGCCGCGACGCCGGCCGCCTCGAGGCCGGCCGGCCCGGCGCCCACGATGAGCACGCGGCGCGGCTCCCGCGCCGGCGCCGGCAGCGGCTCGCGCTCGCGGCCCGTGCGTGGGTTCTCGACGCAGCCGAGCCAGCGGTTCATTCCCATCCGGCCGACGCACTCCTGGTTGCAGGACATGCAGAGGCGGATGTCCTCGGTCATGCCTGCGCGCGCCTTGGCCACGAACTTCGCGTCGGCGATCTGCCCGCGCACGATCCCGACCAGGTCGCAGTGGCCGTCGCGCAGGGCGCGGTCGGCCTGCAAGGGGTCCTTGAAGCGCCCCACCCCCACCACCGGCAGCTCGACCGTGCGCCGGAGCGCCGAGGAGATGAACAGCGCGTAGCCGGGCGGGATCGCCATCGACGCCTCGATCATGTGCAGCGTCGCGGTGGCGACGCCGATCGACGTGTTGATGTAGTCCACGGCGCCCGTGGCCTCCACGATGCGCGCCACCTCGAGCGTCTGGTCGAGCGTGATCCCGCCGTCGACGAGCTCGTCGCCGCACAGCCGCACGCCGAGCGCGTGCGTGGGTCCGATCGCCTGGCGCACGGCATCGACGATCTCGAGCAAGAGCCGCGCGCGGTTCTCGAGGCTGCCGCCGTAGCCGTCACGTCGCTTGTTGGTCAAGCCCGACAGGAAGCCGCGCACGATCGACGAGTGCGAGCACTGCAGCTCGATGCCGTCGAAGCCACCCTCGACGCAGCGAGCGGCCACGTCCGCGTAGCCGACCACGATCTCCGCGATCTCGCGCTCGTCGACCGCCTTCGGCACCTCTCGGAAGAGGGGGTCGGGCACGGGCGAGGGGCCCCAGATCGGAAGGCGCGAGTACATCGAGGACGCCTGCCCGCCGTTGTGGTTGATCTGCGCCAGGATCGGCACGTCGTAGGCGTGCACCGCCTCGGTGATGCGCCTGTAGCCCGGCAGCACGTCGTGGTGGAAGCCGTGGATCAGCTTCTCGTACGGCCAGTCCGTGGGGTGGGTCGAGTGCTCCTCGGTGATGATCAGCCCGACGCCGGCCTCTGCGCGCTCGGCGTAGTACGAGGCGTGCTGCTCGCTCGGCCGACCGTCCTCGGCGAAGTTCGTGAGATGCGCGGAGAACACCACCCGGTTCGGCACGGTGATGTGGCCGATTCGGAGCGGGCTGAAGAGGTATCGGTACTGACTGCCCGTCACGCTGCTCCCTCCAGGGTGAGCGCCGCGCGGCGCCCCTCGAGCACCGCCTCGTAGACCGTCCGCGGCGCCACCGCGTCCCCCGCGCGCAGGAAGCGCCGACCGGTCTGTTCCCACAGCCGGTCGTCGGGGAGCCGGTGACCGCAGTCGACGAGCGCCGCCGCGTCCACCTGCCATTCGTGATCCGAGAAGACGTCCTCGAGCTCCGCCGCGCCGGGGCGCAAGCGACGCAGGCGCGCGCGCCTGCAGAGCTGGACGCCGGCCTGGTGAAGGCGGCCGTTGGCGTCGGCCAGGTCGCCGCTGCGAGACAGCTGCTGGCCCACGATGAGGTCCGGCGTGACGAGCGTCACGGGCCGATCGCGCGCGAGCAGCTCCGCCACGGCCACCCCCACAGGGCCGCCGATCGGGTCCCACACGGCGACCGCGCCCTCCGGCAGCGGCCCGCCGTCGCCCCGGCCGTCGAGGGCGGCCTCGAGCACCTCGAGCGCGGTCAGGATCCGGGCGTCGTCCTCGACCGGGAACCCCACCGAGGCCGGGAGGCTGCCGGTCGCGAGCACGACCGCCTGGGCGCCGGCGAGCTGCTCGGCGTCCACCTCGGCGCCGAGCTCGAACCGCACGCCGAGGCGCCGGCACTCGGCCTCGAGCCACCCGGCCAGCAGCCCGAGGCGCTCGCGGCCGGGGCCGGCCGCCGCCGGCAGCAGGGCGCCGCCGAGCCGCTCGCCGCGCTCGCACAGGCGCACGGAGTGGCCGCGCAGCGCCGCGACGCGTGCGCACTCGAGACCGGTCGGGCCGCCGCCCACCACCAGCACCTCGAGCGGCGTGTGCACGCGCCCCTCGACCGGCGGGTCCTCGGTCTCGTGCCCGGCGGAGGGCTCGCCGATGCAGCTCACGAGCGGGTTGCGCGGATCGCGCACGCGGCAGTTCTGGTTGCAGAGCGTGCAGGGGCGCACGCGCTCGGCCTCGCCGCGCAGCGCCTTCGCCGCGAGCTGCGGGTCGGCGATCTGGGCGCGCGTCATCTCCACCGCGTCGCACGCTCCCTCGGCGATCGCCGCGGCCGCCGGCTCCACGTCGACGACCGAGCCCTGCAGCACGACGGCCGCCCGCCCGCCGACCCGCTCACGCACGCCGGCGGCCAGCTCGCGGTTGAAGCCGGGCCGCTCGTGCCCGTCCGGGTGGGTGGCCGAGACCGAGTAGATCGAGCCGCGCACCACCACGATGTAGTCGACGAGCTCGGCGAGCTCGGCGGCGATCTGCGCCCCCTCGTCCGGCTCGATGCCCCCGTAGGGGAACAGCTCGTCGCACGAGAGGCGGAGCCCCAGGATCCCGTCCGCGGCGCCGCGCACCGCCTGCAGGACCTCGCGCGCGAAGCGGCGGCGGTCCTGACCGTAGGCGTCGGTCCGCCGGTTCGTGAGGCCCGACAGGAACTGGCGCACGAGGCTGTGCTGGCCCGCGTTCACCTCGACGCCGTCGAGGCCGGCCGCCCGTGCGATCCGGGCGGCCGCGGCGAACCCCGCCACGACCTCCGCGATGTCCTCCGCCTCCATCGCCTTCGGCACCTCGCGCCCGGGGACCTCGGGCATGGGCGAGGGGGCCCAGAGCGGTCGCTGGCTGTAGGCGCTCACCGCCTGTAGGCCCGAGTGGCCGATCGCGGCGAGCGCCAGCGCGCCGCTCTCGTGCAGCGCCTCGGCCAGCGCGCGCCAGCCCTCGCCGCAGTCGGCCGCGAGCGGGCAGCGCTCGTAGGGGAAGTCGGACGGGTGGACAGAGGCCTCCTCCGCCACCACCACGCCCGCGCCGCCGGCGCCGCGGCTCCGGTAGTAGGCGAGGTGGCGCTCGCTGATCTCCCGGCGGCGGCCTAGGTTCGTCTCGTGGGGTCCGAAGAGGATCCGGTTGCGGGCCTGGAGCGAGCCGAGCTCGAGCGGCGCTCCGAGCGTCTCCTCGAACGCCATCCGCCCCTTCCCCGCTTCACCCCGCGCGACGGAGCCGGGGACGCGAGTGGCCGGGTCCCGCAGTCGGGCGCGCGTCGGCGGGCACCTCGGCGAGCGCGCGCTCGCCGTGGCCCAGCACGCACTCGGGGTCGGGCCCCTCGAGCGGGAGGCCGGTGAAGAACTTGGCGGCCATGCAGCCGCCCTGGCAGCTGTCGTAGAGGCCGCACGAGGAGCAGGCGCCGGCGCTGTTCGGCTCGCGCAGCTCGGCGAACAGCGTGGACTCGCGCCACACGCGCGCGAAGCCGCCGGCCTCGCGCACGTTGCCGGCCCTGAAGGTGTCGTGCAGCACGAACGGGCAGGCGTACACGTCGCCGATCGGATCGACCAGGCAGACGATGCGCCCGGCGCCGCAGAGGTTGAGGCCGGGCAGCGGTTCCCCGAGGCCCGAGAGGTGGAAGAAGGAGTCGCCCGTGAGCACGTGAGGGCGCACGCTCAGCCAGTCGTACAGCTCGCGCTGCTGCGCCGCAGTCGGGCGAAGCTCGTGCCAGACGTCGGCGCCGCGACCCGACGGACGCAGGCGCGTGATCCTGAGCTGCGCGCCGTAGCTGTCGGCCAGCGACTCGAGCTCGTCGAGCTCGCGCACGTTGTGGCGCGTGACCACGACGCTGATCTTGAACTGGCCGAACCCCGCCTCGGCGAGGTTGTCCATCGCGCGGCGGGCGGCGAGGTAGCTGCCGGGGCCGCGCACGGGGTCGTTCGTCTCCGGCGTCGCGCCGTCGATGCTGATCTGCACGTCGACGTAGTCGCTGGCGGCGACGCGCTCGGCGCGCTCGCGCGTGAGCAGGCCGCCGTTGGTGGAGAACTTGACCCCCACGCCGCGCTCGACCGCGTACTCGACGAGGTCGATGAAGTCGCGCCGCACGAGCGGCTCGCCGCCGCCCACGTTGACGTAGAAGACCTGCATGTCGGCGAGCTCGTCGATCACGCCCCTCGCCTCCGCGGTGCTCAGCTCGCGCGGATCGCGCTTCCCGGACGACGAAAGGCAGTGCGCACACGCCAAGTTGCAGCCGTAGGTGACCTCCCAGGTGAGGCAGATCGGCGCCTCGAGGCCGCGCTTGAAGCGCTCGCGGAGCGGCTGCTGCGGCTCGTACATCGGGAGCGCGGCGAGGTCAGCGGGCACCGATCACCTCCGAGGCCTCGAGGGTCGCGAGCGCGCGCAGGTAGGCGCGCCGGCGCGGCGCGCCCACGTCGTGCGCCTCGAGCGCGGCGCTCACGCTGTCGTGGTGGTCGAGGTCGCGCACGAGCTCCACCAGCTCGGGCGACTTGAGGAAGGTCAACCTTCGGTTGCCGTAGTGGTACGCGAGCGCTCCGAACGGCTCAGGACGCAGCGCCACGCGCGCGTGCAGGCGGTACGGCCGCTCGGGATCGAGGCCCACCCGCTAGTAGACGCCGCACATGCCGTCGATGGAGACCTCCTCGACGAGCAGGTCATCGAGCAGATGCTCCTCGCCGCCCTCCGGGCTTCGCCCGGCCGCGTCGACGCCTCGCTCCTCGACCGGCGATTCATCTCCGCGCTCGATAACGGGGTCCGCCATCTGCTCCTCCCCACGTCGGATTCGACCGACGCGACCGTACCAGTTCTACGGCTGGAGGCGAAGCGGATTGTGGCGCTCGCGAAGAAGTGGATCGTGGTGCTCACGAAGCCTGGCGCGAAGGTGCGCCGAGCGGGTATAAGAGGCTTCGCCTAATGCGGCGCCGAGGCGCGCCGGGCGTGGCTTTCCGGCTGGCCGGGTGCCGGCGGCGAGCGATCGAGGAGAGGAGCGGAGCCCATGCAGGTCGAGAGACTTCACGAGTTCCCGATCAAGGAGTTCCACCACGTCAACCGCGGCCTCCTTGGCCCCGGCGCCTA
>JBLNDU010000106.1:0-4260 GCA_050261935.1 Nocardioidaceae bacterium
CGGCGCTGGTGCTGCTGGGGGCGATGGCGAAGTCGACCGCGGCCGAGGACTATCCCTGGGGGCCGTCGGAAGAGGCGCTGCACGAGGCCAGGCGGGAGCTGATCGCGCCGCTCTGGGGCGAGGGCGCGGAAGTCGAGATCTTCATGCCGAGCGTCGCCCACGAGCGTCGCGCCCGCGAGCTGGTGGCGCGCCTCGAGCAGTCGGTCAGCCCGATGCGCCTGGAGCAGCTGTTTCGGATGTTCCTCGAGACCGATGTGCGCCAGGCGCTGCCGCTGATTCAGGCGCCGACGCTGGTGCTGCACCGCCGCCACGACCCGGTCGTCAACGTGCGCGCCGCGCGCTGGCTGGCGGCGCAGATCGCCGGGTCGCGCTACGTCGAATTCGACGGCCGCGACCATATGGCTTGGGTGGGCGACAACAGCGACGAGATCCTCGACGAGATCGAGGAGTTCCTGACCGGCGTGCGGCCCGCCCCAGCCGTAACTCGGGTGCTGGCGACGGTGCTGTTCACAGACATCTGCGACTCCAGCCGGCGTGCCACGGAGCTCGGCGACCGCCGCTGGCGGAGCCTGCTCGAGCAGCATCAGCTGCTGGTGCGCGAGCAGCTCGAGCGGTTCGACGGCAGGGAGGTCAAGACGACCGGCGACGGCTTCCTCGCCAGCTTCGACGGGCCGGGACGCGCGATCGAGTGCGCCAGCGAGATCGTGCGCGAGACGCCGTCGCTCGGGCTCGACGTCCGCGCCGGCCTGCATAGCGGCGAGGTCGAGCTGCTCGGCGACGACGTCGGCGGCATCGCGGTGCACGCTGCCGCCAGGGTCTGCGAGCTCGCCGACCCCGGTGTGGTGCTCGTCTCGCGCACCGTCCACGACCTCGTCGCCGGCTCACAGATCGAGTTCGCCGACCAGGGCACGCGGCAGCTCAAAGGCATCCCCGGCGACTGGCAGCTCTACAGCGTCGAAGCCACCGACTAGACCGCGAGGCGCGACCGCCCCCGAGGGCGCAATGCGAGCCGCTCGATCGCCAGACAGTCCGACACGGCCTCGCGAGCGGCATATGCAGGTTAGCTTCCGTGCCCGAGGACACGGTTGCGCCACGCGGCGGCTGAGTCGGTCCGTCGCAGGCTGAGCCCGTTCGCTCGCGACCTCTGCGGCATCGACACGGACGGCCTCCGGTGAGCCTCGTCGTCAGGCGCTCACTTCGTCGGGCGCTCGAACGGCGTCCGCTTCGCGGCGCGGGGACGGTGGGGACGGTGGGGACCGCACCCGACACCACGACAGCCCCTCCCGCGGGTTCGCCGCGCCGCTGGCCGCCCGAGATCCGGAAGACGCGACACAACGGTGCAACACGCGATCCCATTCCAGCGGTCGGGTCTGGATTCGGTCGTGTCGGTCGCGCGCCCGCCGAAGTACCCGTCCCCGCCGTCCCCACCGCCCCCGGACGGCGTTCGCTCAGCTCCGCCGCCCTGTCGCCCCTGCATCGCGGCTTGTCCTTGGTCGCGGTCGGCTTGACCGACCACCCGTCTGCATGAGCGCCTGCCAGCGACACGCGTGCCGCAAGAATCCGGCGTCACGAGCCCGCGAAGGGACGCCGAGCGCGCGTCGGTCAACCCGCTGTCGTCGTTAGGCACGCATCCGGGCGGCGACGTCGTAGCGCGTCACCGCGGTGCGCCGACCCGGTGTCTCCCCGGCCGCCATCGCGTTGAGCGTCTCGTCGCCGCGCCGGTAGTCGTCGTCTGTCTCGAAGAACAGGATCACGAGCGAGCGCTCAGCCTCCGGGTCGTGGAGCACCACGATCTCGGTCGCCGGGACTCCCTCGGGCCGCCCCCCGTCGCGCATCTCGCGCTTGAGCTGCTCGACTCTGTCCGCGCTCACGCCCTCGAACGACACCACACGCGCCAACGCCATCAGCCCTCCTCGTCGATTGCGGCAGCGACTCTAGCCGGCGTTCGACAGCAGGTAGGCAAGCGAGGGGCACGAGGCCGGTTCCCGACTGGGTTTGCGGCAAGGGGCCGATGAGCGTGTAGTGCCTACGCGCCCGCGGCCGTCTCGATCGCGCGGAACCGCGCAGGCTCGGGGAGCTCGAGCGCGGCGAGGATCTGGCGCTGGCGGGGCGTGGTCTCGGTCCGCTGCTGCACGCGCCCGGCGGAGCCCTGAAAGTAGCCGAGGTGCATGCGCTCGAGCTCGCGGCGCAGGTTGGGCCAGGTGTCGCTTGCTCGGGTCTCGGCGACGCGGGTGAGCAGCAGGGCGAGGAAGCTGAGCAGCACGTGGGCGCGGATGCGCTCCTGCTTGCGGTGGTAGATCGGGCGCAGGTCGAGCACGTGCTTCTGGTCGCGCCAGCCGCGCTCGACCTCCCCCAGCTGCTTGTAGTAGATGGCGATCTCCGCGGCCGAGAGCGAGTCGTCCGAGGATGAGAGCAGGAACTTGCCGTCGAGCTGCTCCTCCTCGCGCGCCTTGCGGCGGTCGATCTGAAGCCGCCCGCGGCGGCGGCTGAGGTAGCGCTTGAAGCTCGGGTGGGTGAGCAGCTCGGCCTCGGCCCGGGTGCGGACCTCGCCGCGCCTGCGCCCGACCGCCTCAAGCTCCTCTTCGAGGCGCTCGAGCGCCCGCTCGCGCCGGAGCTTGTCACGGCGCGCCTCGTCGAGGTTGCGGCAGACGACGAAGCGACGGCGGCGCTCGCCCTCCCCAACCCACACCGCCTTCACCTCGAGGCCTTGCTCGACCACGCGGTAGCGGCCCGGACGGGCCAAGGCGGCGCGGTTGTCTGTTCCCTGGCGGAGCTTCTCGCCGAGGATGTAGTGGCCGCCGGCGCGCTGCAGGTAGGAGCGGTTCTCCTCCGAGGCGAAGCCCGTGTCCAAGACCCAGATCACTCGGTGCAGGCGCCAGTCGCGCAGCTTGTCCTTGACCTCGCGGATGATCACCTGATCGGAGGCGTTGCCGGCGAAGGTGAAGCAGCGCACCGGGATGCCCTCCTTGGTGCAGGCCATCCCCACCACCACCTGGGGCAGATCGGGCCGGTGGTCCTGCGAGTGGCCGAACGCGCGGAAGCCGTCCTCGCGCTCGGGCTCGATCTCGAAGTAGGTCGAGCTGGTGTCGAACAGGATCAGGTCCACCTCGAGGTTCAAGAGGTCGGCAACGGAGAAGAACACCTCGCGCTGGAGCTCCTCGTCCGAGTCGAGCAGGAAGTCCATCGCCCGGTAGAAGACCTGCGGATCCTCTCCCAGCTCCGAGCTGCCCGGCAGCCAGGCGTCCCGCTTGGCCCACTCGAGCGCCGCCAGCTTCGACATCGGCCGCAGCGCTCGGTTGGCAACGAGGCAGAAGATCAGCCGCTCGACCGCCGGCGTGACCCGCCGCCGCTCGGCCACCCGGGAGAGCGCCGCCCCGATCCCGAGCCGCCGCCACAGCCCGTCGAGCACGAAGGCGCCGCCCATCGGCCGCGAGCAGAGGAAGCGCAGCTCCTCCGGCGCTTGGGCGGCGAGCGCCTCATCGGGCTCCAGGAAGCGCGAGAGCGAGCGCACCAGGCGCTGAAGCGCCGCGCGGTCGAGCTGGTCCTCACGCCCGAAGCTGTGGATCACCTTGGCCACCGGCTGCGTGCCAGGCGCCGGGCGCACGTTGTGCGCGAGCTGCAGGTAGCGGACCACCGAGCCGTCCTTGTTGCGGCGCTGGATCGTCCGCACGTACATGCCCACAACATAGGCACCGCATCGGACAGCAACAGGCCTTCCCGCCTACGTGTAGTGCCTACACATCGGCGCCGCCGGGAGCCTCAGATCCCCTTGTTCATGCGGATCATGGTCGCCCCACGGCGTCCGCGTGCCCACGAAGTGTCGAACTCCGGCGAAGGCGCGCTCGCTGGCGGGCGGGAGCGCATCGGTGCCGGTCCAGTCGATCTCGCCGTCGGCTTTCCACGCGAGCTCGCCGCCGGTCAGCACGAGCAGCAGCCGCTCGCTCCCGTGCCGTTCTGTCCAGGTTTCGAGCTCGCGCGCGACCCACTCCGACCGGGCCGCTTCGGGCGAGGCGAGCAGAATCAGGTGGCGCGCGCCGAGCAGCGCCTCGCGAATCGATTTCCACAGGTGGGGGTCGGTCGCGAGGTTCGCCTCGTCGCGGAAGACGCGCAGCGCCCGCAGCCTGTACCAGGGTTTGGCGAACCGGTGGAGTCCGCTCTGTAGCGCCTTGGCGAGCTCGCTATCGGCGGCGTGGCTGTAAGAGATGAACGCGTCGAACGCCGCCGTCGCCGCCGGTGACCTCCTCGAGCGCCGGGCGGCGC
>JBLNDU010000107.1:0-4661 GCA_050261935.1 Nocardioidaceae bacterium
TTCGCGAGCATCGCGGCCGGGATCCCGAACGGCATCCACGCGTGGTGGACGAACCCGGACCAGGTCTTCAAGGTGATGATGCCGTTCATCGCGCTCGCGATCATCGCCGGCATCGTGTTCATGCAGGAGGGGCAGCGTCGCATCCCCGTCCAGTACGCGAAGCGCGTCGTGGGCCGCCGGATGTCCGGCGGCGGGTCGACCTACCTGCCGCTGCGGGTGAACATGGCGGGCGTGATACCGGTGATCTTCGCCGCCTCGCTGATGGCCTTCCCGCCCACCGTCGGCGAGCTTACGCAGGCGAACTGGGCGCGCGACTTCTCGGCCTTCTTCAGCCCGAACGACTGGCCCTACCTGGTCGGCGAGTCGATCTTCATCGTGCTGTTCACCTACTTCTACACGGCGGTCACGTTCAACCCGGTCGAGCAGGCCGACAACCTGAAGAAGTACGGCGGCTTCATCCCGGGCGTGCGGCCGGGACGGCCCACGGCGGAGTTCCTCGACCGCATCCTCGCCCGGCTCACCTTCCCGGGCGCGCTCTACCTGGCGGCGGTGGCGGCGCTGCCGACGATCCTGATCAACCAGACGAGCGCCAACTTCTACTTCGGGGGCACCTCGATCCTGATCGTCGTCGGAGTCGCGCTCGACACGATGAAGCAGCTCGAGGCGCAGCTCATGATGCGCAACTACGAGGGCTTCCTGAAGTAGCGCCCGGAGGGCGACGGGCGGTAGCCTCTCTCAGCCCGTGAGCGAGATGAACCTGATCCTGCTCGGTCCGCCGGGCGCCGGCAAGGGCACGCAGGCCGAGCGGCTCGTCGAGGACTTCGACCTGCCCTACTACGCCACCGGCGACATCCTGCGCGCCGCGGCGATGGACGAGACGCCGCTCGGCCTGGAGGCGAAGGGCTTCATGGACCGCGGCGAGCTCGTTCCGGACGAGCTCATCACGCGCGTCATCGTGGAGCGGCTCGACGGCGAGGAGGCGGCCGACGGCTTCCTGCTCGACGGCTTCCCGCGCACGGTGGGCCAGGCCGAGGCGCTCGAGGGCGAGCTCGGCCGCCGCGGGCGGGCGCTCACGGCCGTGCTGCTCATCGACGCGCCGGACGCGGAGCTGATCCGCCGCCTCTCAGGGCGCCGGATCTGCGTCAAGAACCAGCACGTCTACCACGTCGAGTTCGACCCGCCGAAGAAGGAGGGCGTCTGCGACCAGGACGGCTCCCGGCTGGTCCAGCGCGACGACGACCAGCCGGCCACGATCCAGAACCGCCTCAACGTCTACCACGAGCAGACCGAGCCGCTCATCGGCTGGTACGACGAGCGCGGCCTCCTGCGCCGCTTCGACGGCGCCCGCCAGCCCGAGGAGGTCAACGACCACATCCGCGCGGCGCTGGCCACGCTGCGCCTCGAGGCGGAGCTTTGATACTGCGCAAGACGCCCGAGGAGATCGAGGCGATCGCCGCCGCCGGGCGCATCCTGGCGCGCTGCCACGGCATCCTGCGCGCGAAGGCGCGGCCGGGCGTGACCACGGGCGAGCTCGACGAGGCCGCCGAGCGCTTCATCCGCTCACAGGACGCCGAGCCCGCCTTCAAGGGCTACCGCGGCTTTCCAGGCTCGATCTGCGCGTCGCCGAACTCGATGGTCGTGCACGGCATCCCGGGCTCCTACCGCCTGCACCGGGGCGACATCCTGTCCGTCGACATCGGCGTCGTGCTCGACGGCTGGGTCGCCGACGCGGCGATCACGATCCCGGTCGGCGCCGTCACGCCGATCGCCAGGCGGCTGCTCACCTCGACGCGCGCCGCCCTGTTCGACGCGGTCGAGCAGTGCCGCGCCGGCAACCGTCTCGGAAACGTCTCGCACGCGGTCCAGCGCCGCGTCGAGGAGGACGGCTTCTCCGTGATCCGCTCGCTCGTGGGCCATGGCATCGGCCGCGAGATGCACGAGGATCCTCAGATCCCGAACGTCGGCGAGCCCGGCACGGGGCCCGAGCTCGCCGAGGGCATGGTGCTGGCGATCGAGCCGATGGTGAACGCCGGCGGACCGGACGTCAGGATGGGTAGCGACGGCTGGGCGGTGTTCTCGGAGGACGGCTCGCTCGCGGCCCACTTCGAGCACACGGTCGCGATCACGGCCGAGGGCCCTCGCATCCTCACGCCCTGGCACCTGGACGAGCGCACCGGCGTCGTCAAGCCCGCCGAGGCCTTCTTGGCCTGAGCGCCGCCCGCGCCCGAACAGGCTGGCGGGTCGACGGGCGCGTCGGCGCCCGGACGCGTGGTGGGTCGGATGCTACTCTGCTCTGTCGGCGCCCTGCCGTCTCCTGGGCTCTGCGCCTGTCCTCGTAAGCTGCCTCGATCACGGAGCGATGAAGGTCCGAGCATCTGTCAAGCCGATGTGCGAGAAGTGCAAGGTGATCCGCCGCGGTGGCGCGGTCCTCGTGATCTGCCAGAACCCGCGTCACAAGCAGCGTCAGGGGTAAGCGGTGGCGCGCATCGCAGGGGTCAACATCCCTCTCAACAAGCGGGTCGAGATCGGCTTGACCTACATCTACGGGGTCGGTCGCTCCACGTCGCTCCAGGTGCTGAGCGACGCGGGCGTGAGCCCCGACACGTACGTACGCGACCTCACCGAGGACGAGGTGCTCAAGCTGCGCGACCGGATCGACAGCGACCTCATGGTCGAGGGCGACCTGCGGCGCGAGCGCTCCCAGAACGTCAAGCGGCTGATGGAGATCGGCGCCTACCGCGGCCTCCGCCACCGGCGCGGGCTGCCCGTCAACGGGCAGCGCACGAAGACCAATGCCCGCACGCGCAAGGGCCCGAAGCGCGGGCAGGCGGCCGGCGGCGGCAAGAAGAAGGTGAGGAAGCACTGACGTAATGGCCCAGCAACGTCCAGGTCGTCCCCGGGGTCGCCGCAAGCCGCGCAAGAACGTCCCCCTCGGGCAGGCGCACATCAAGACCAGCTTCAACAACACGATCGTCGCCCTCACCGACCGCGAGGGCAACGTGATCGCGTGGGAGTCGGCCGGCGCGGCCGGCTTCAAGGGCTCGCGCAAGTCGACGCCCTTCGCCGCGCAGGTCACGGCCGACGCGGCCGCCAAGAAGGGCATGGAGCACGGCCTCCAGAAGGTCGAGGTGTTCGTGAAGGGGCCGGGCTCGGGCCGCGAGACCGCGATCCGCTCGCTGCAGGCGGCCGGGCTCGAGGTCACCGGCATCCGCGACGTCACCCCACAGGCGCACAACGGCTGCCGGCCGCGCAAGCGCCGGAGGGTCTGAGCGGTGGCGCGGGACACGACGGCCCAGTGCAAGCAGTGCCGCCGCGAGGGCGTCAAGCTGTTCCTGAAGGGCGAGCGCTGCCTGACCGACAAGTGCGGGATCGAGCGGCGCAACTACCCGCCCGGCGATCACGGCCGCGGCCGCTCGCGCCAGTCGGAGTACCGCCTCCAGCTGCGCGAGAAGCAGAAGGCGCGGCGCTACTACGGCGTGCTCGAGCGCCAGTTCCGCAACTACTACGACAAGGCGAGCCGCCAGTCCGGCGTGACGGGCGAGAACCTGCTCCGCCTGCTCGAGACCCGCTTCGACAACATCCTCGTCCGGCTCGGCTTCGCCGGCTCGCGACGCCAGGCGCGGCAGCTGGTCCGGCATGGCCACTGGTCGATCAACGGCCGCCGCGTCGACATCCCCTCCTATCAGCTGCGCTCCGGCGACGTGATCTCGCTTCGGCCGGGCTCGAACGCCGAGGCGACGATCCGCGACGCCACCGAGCTCACCGCGGCGGTGCCGGCCTGGCTCCAGGCCGACCACGACGGCTTGACCGCCAAGGTGCTGAGGCTGCCGGAGCGCGCCGAGATCGCCACGCCGGTCCAAGAGCAGCTGATCGTCGAGCTCTACTCGAAGTAGCACCCGAAGCAGCGCCCGCCACCACGACGGGCGCGCCAGAAGCGAAGGAACAACACCCATGATCGAGTTCCAGACCCCTCACATCTCGGCCGAGAGCGTCGAGGACAACCGCGGCACCTTCACGATCGAGCCGCTCGACCGCGGCTTCGGCTACACGTTCGGCAACTCGCTGCGCCGCGTACTGCTGTCGTCGCTCGCCGGCGCCGCCGTCACGAGCGTCCGCATCGAGGGCGTCGCCCACGAGTTCTCGACGATTCCGGGCGTGCAGGAGGACGTGACCGACATCGTGCTCAACCTCAAGGAGATCGTCTGCCGCATGCACTCCGACGCGGCGGAGATCGAGGCGCCGCTCGTCGTGACCGGCCCCGGTGAGGTCACCGCGGGCGACATCGACCTGCCCTCCGGCGTCGAGGTCCTCAACCCGGAGGCCCACATCGCGACGCTCGAGAAGCGCACGAAGCTCGAGCTCTATCTCACGATCGGCCACGGGCGTGGCTACTCGCCGGCCGAGGAGAACAAGACGCCCGACCAGCCGATCGGAGTGATCCCCATCGACTCGATCTTCTCGCCGGTCAAGCGCGTGGCCTACACGGTCGACCAGGCGCGCGTTGGGCAGAAGACCGACTACGACAAGCTCACGTTCGACATCGAGACCGACGGCTCGCTCGACCCACACGCCGCGCTGCGCGAGGCCGCCGAGCCCGCTTCGACAACATCCTCGTCCGGCTCGGCTTCGCCGGCTCGCGACGCCAGGCGCGGCAGCTGGTC
>JBLNDU010000108.1:0-3314 GCA_050261935.1 Nocardioidaceae bacterium
AAGGTCGACGCGGGTGACTCGCCGGCCGCCGGCGTGCTCGAGCGCCACCCGCACCACGGAGTCGGCTATCGACAGCTCGTGCACCGGCCCCTATGCTGCCACCCATGTGCCTCGGCATCCCCGGCCAGATCGTCGAGATCGTGAATGACGACTTCCACATCGCGAAGGCCGAGGTCTCGGGCGTGCGACGCAACGTGAACATCGGCCTCGTCGCCGAGGGCCCGGACGCGGTGGGCGTCGGCGACTGGGTGCTGATCCACGTCGGCTTCGCGATGTCGAAGATCGACGAGGACGAGGCGCGCGCCACACGTGAGGCCCTCGAGTCGCTCGGCGACTCGTTCGAGCAGGAGCTCGAGGAGCTCAGGGCGAGCTCGATCGACTAGCTGAGCGGCGCCCGGCGGGGCCAGTCGGTCATCGGCGGTCGCCCGGCGGGAGCCGCTCGAGCAGACGATCGAGGAGCTCCACCTGAGCCGCCACGAGCTTCTCGCGCGCCGCGTCGAGCTCGAACCAGGCTGCGCGATCGATCTCCGGGAACTCGGCAGTTCGGCCCGAGCGGGGCGGCCACTCCATGGTGAACGTGTTGCTCCGGACGGCGTCGACGTCGAGCTCGCCCCGCGCCGCCCAAGCCGTGACGAGCTTGCCGCCGCTCTGCCTGACGCTGCCGAGCTCGATGAGCTCCTCGGACGCGAGGCTCGTGCCGGTCTCCTCCCGAAACTCGCGCAGAGCACAGGCGCGCGGATCCTCGCCGTCGTCGTGCCCGCCCTTCGGGATCGACCAGGCGCGCTCCTCCCGGCGCGCCCACAGGGGGCCGCCCGGATGCACGAGCAGCACCTGAAGGCCGCCGTCCGTCGGCCGGTAGAGGAGGATGCCCGAGCTTCTCTTCGCCACCTCGGGGACAGCAAAGCAAGCCCGAGCTGACCACACCGGAAGAGTGGCCCCGGGGCGATGTCGCCCGGGAGTAGCCTTCACCCCGTGTGGAGCAGCGCTCGGCGTGGAGCGACGACCGCCTCGAGGAGCGGATGAGCGCCGTCGACCACGAGTTCCACCGGATCCACGAGGACCTGAGCGGCATCCGCGGCGAGCTGCGTGAACTGCGCTCCGACTTCTCCGCTCTCCGCTCCGACTTCTCCGCTCTCCGCTCCGACTTCTCGGCCCTCCAGGACCGCCTCGTGCAGATCGGCTTCGGACTGGTCGGAGTCCTGATCGCCGCGCTGGCCGCGGCGATAGTGGCGCTGGCGTAGCGGGCCGGAGTCGGGGCAGCGACGCCCTCCCGACCACCTCGACGGCCGACGCTGAGCGCGCTCGGCCAGCGATGGCTGCGGACGCCTCGGGCTCCCTACGGAACTACAGCTGCCAGCCGAATGACCGCGAGGTCCAGCTCGGTCGCTCGCGCTCGTAGAACCGATGCGCGTCGTGGCGGGCGTCGCCCGAGTCGAGCTCGAGATGGCTCGCGCCGTGCTCCCGCGACCAGCCCTTGGCCGCGTCGAGCAGCCGCTTGCCGATCCCGGACGAGCGCCGGTCGGAGCGCACCGCGAGGTCCTCCACCCACGCCCGCCGCCCGAAGCGCACCGACCGCAGGTCGAGCTCCGCGGTGCAGAACCCGACGAGCTCGTCACCCTCCACGGCGACGAGCACGGTGGCAGACGGCCGTGCGATGAGCGCGCGCCGATCGCCGGCCGCGCGACGCTCGTCCCAGCCGGGCACGGGCCGACCCGGCGGAGCGAAGAGCCACGCGTAGGCGGCAGCCACGAGGTCGCTCTCATCGCGCCGCGCGGGCCGAATGACGACGGTGCGCTCACCCACGTCGCCCCATTCTCGTGCCCTGGCCACGGTGGTCGCGGGGCGACGCCGTGCGCGGCCCGCGCAGGGCTAGAGCAGGCCCGTGTAGCTCGCCGGCGGGCCGCTCGGCTCGAGCAGCGGCTCGGCCCAGCGCCAGGCGCTGCGCGGGTGCGGGAGCGGCCGCTTGCCCCAGTCGGCCGCCTGGGCGAAGTCGAGCAGGCGCGGGAAGTACTCCTCGAGCGGCTCGAGCGTCACGCCGGCCGGCTCGAGCCGCGCGCGCGTGATGTCGTTCTTGAAGCGCACGGCCATCGAGAGGTAGGGCATGAACACCTGCGTCCGCTCGAGCGCGATCCGCTGCTTGCCCTTCGTGATGGCGTGCAGCAGCGGGTAGATGCGCCTGTAGATCCCGCCCGGCAGGATCCACGGCAGCGGCCGGTGGAAGTGCTCCGAGGTCATCTCGGCGAGCGTCCCGATCGTCGTCGCCTTGTCGGCCGCGACGAGGTGGAAGGTGCCCTCGGGGCCGTTGCGCGACAGCTCGAAGATCCCGTCGGCGACGTAGTCGATCGGCACGATGTCGATCGGCGCAGAGAGGTTCAGGGGCACCGCCTTGTAGGCGCCGTGCGCGAAGGCGCGGATCGGCCCGTACATGACGTTGAAGGCGACGGTCCAGCCGCTCGCCTGCTCGCCGACGACGATGCTCGGCCGCACGATCTGGATCGGCAGGCGCGCCGCGGCGGCGCGCACGTTGCCCTCCGACTCGAACTTGCTGCGCTCGTACGGGTTGCGGAACTTCTGGCCCACGTCGTAGTCCGTCTCGCTGAAGGCGCCGTGCCGGGTGCCCGCGACGTAGGCCGTGGAGACGTAGGTGAATCGCTCGATCCCTCCGTGGGCGTGGCAGCGCTCGGCGAACTCGAGCATGCGCTCCGTGCCCACGACGTTGATGGCGCGCGACTCGTCGACGCCCACGGCGAACGACACGGACGCAGCCGAGTGGACGATGCCGCCGACGTCCTCGGCCAGCTCGTCCAGCCGCTTCGTGTCCAGCCCTAGACACTCCTGCTCGATGTCGCCGGCCACGGGCACGACCCGGCCCGGGTGCGCCTCGGGATCGCCGAAGGTCGTGGCGAGCACCGCCCGCAGGCGCTCGGCCGCCGCCTCCTCGTCCTTGGCACGGATGAGCGCGTAGATGCGCCGGTCGGTCTTCTCGAGCCAGCGCGCCAAGACCTCCATCCCGACGAAGCCGGTGATGCCGGTGAGGAACAGCGCGCCGCCGTTGCGGGCGGGCGAGGCGGGCGCGTGCGACGCGTTCCCGTCCAGGCTCCGGTCCTCGCTCAACACCTGAGGAGCCTACCCGGGAACGCCGGGCTCGGAAACCGGCTCGAGCGCCAGACCCCACGCGTTCAGCCGCGCCGCGACGCGCTCGACGAGCGGGGCGAGCGCGCGCGCGACCGCGGGCGGCCGCACGAGCCCCCGCCGCGGGTAGCCGGCCAGCCCCCAGAGCACGACGAGCGCGTCCGGCCCGTCGCCGGTGGGCA
>JBLNDU010000109.1:0-4126 GCA_050261935.1 Nocardioidaceae bacterium
GGGGGGGGGTCGCCCACGGGATACGGCACGGCGGTCGGTGCGCGTTTGGGGCCGGGGCGCTCGGCTACCGCCGCCGCTAGGCCCCCGACGTCCGCGTGATCGGCGTCGGCTACGACGGCTCGCCCGAGGCCCAGGCCGCGCTGGAGGCGGCCGCCGACCTGGCTCGACAGCTCGGCGCGTCGCTGCGGCTCGTGGCCGTCGCGCCGGCGCCCGACTCCGCCGGGGTGCCGCCGTGGCCGCCCCTGATGGACGCGCGGCAGCTCGGCCGCCGCCTGCGCCACGACCTCGAGGGACGGATCGACGCGGCGCTCGCCACGCTGCCGGCCGACCTGGGTGCCACCGGTTCGGTGGTGTCGGGCGCCCCGGCGAGCGTGCTGCTCGACAAGGCCGGCCTCGGCTTCGACCTGCTCGCGCTCGGCTCGCGCGGCTACGGGACGCTGCGCCGCGTGCTGCTCGGCTCGGTGTCGAGCGACCTCGTGAGCGCGGCGCCCTGCCCCGTCGTCGTGTTCCCGCGCTCGGTCGTGGTCGAGCTCGCCGACGGCGAGCCCGCCGGCCGGACCGCCGCCTGAGCGGCCGCGCGAGCCGCCCCTGCGGAGCGAGCTAGGCCCGCCGGCCCAGGTAGGGCCGCTGCGCTGAGTGGTCGGGCGCGCGCACGTCCTCCTCCAGGTCGAGCGCGACGCGCACGATTCGCGCCTGCTCCTTCTTGTGCGCCGCCGCGTAGCCCTCGCCGGGGCTGGCCCGCAGCTGCCGCCCGACGTAGTAGTAGGACAGGTGCTCGGGGAGGATCGCCGCCATCCGTCGGCGCATGAAGCCGCGCGGGCCCATGTTGCGCGGCTCCTCCTGGACCCACACGACGCGCTCGAGCGACGGGTAGCTGTCCATCAGCTCGGTGATCTCCGCCTCGGGGAACGGGTAGAGCAGCTCGACCCGCGCGACCGCCACGTGGTCGGCGGCCTCGCGCGCCTCGTGGGCCACGATGTCGTAGTAGACCTTGCCCGAGCAGAGCACGAGCTTCGTGACCCGCTCGCGCGGTGTGTGGCCGCGCGCGAAGCGCGGGTCGTCGATCACCCGCTGGAAGCCGCCCTCGCTCAGCTCCTCGAGCCGTGAGCTCGCGGCGGGGAGGCGCAGCAGGCTCTTCGGCGTCATCAGGACGAGCGGCCGCGGCCGCGGAATGAGCGCCTGCAGGCGCAGCAGGTGGAAGTACTGGGCCGGCGTCGTGCAGTTGGCCACGCGGATGTTGCCCTCGGCGGCGGCCTGGAGGAAGCGCTCGATCCGCGCGCTCGAGTGCTCGGGGCCGGAGCCCTCGTAGCCGTGCGGGAGCAGCAGCGTGAGCCGCGAGGTCTGGCCCCACTTCGCCAGTCCCGAGACCATGAACTGGTCGACGATCACCTGGGCCGAGTTGACGAAGTCGCCGAACTGCGCCTCCCACAGGACCAGGGCGTCGGGCGCCTGCACGCTGTAGCCGTACTCGAAGCCGACGCAGGCCTGCTCTGAGAGCGGGCTGTTGAACAGCTCGAACGGCGCCGTCGCCTGCTCGAGGTGCGCGAGCGGGCAGTGACGCTCGCCCGTCTTCGCATCGTGGAGCACGCCGTGGCGCTGGCTGAAGGTCCCGCGCTCCGTGTCCTGGCCGGTCAGGCGCACGGGGACGCCGGTCGCCACGAGCGAGGCGAAGGCGAGCGCCTCGGCGTGCGCCCAGTCGATCGGCGCGCCCGCCGAGTCGTCCGCGTCGCCCTCCGACGGGCCCGCGACGAGCGCCTTCCGGCGCCGCTCGAGGAAGGGCCGCAGCTTGCGGTGCACGGTGAAGCCCTCCGGCACGCGCAGGAGCTCCTCGTTCAACGCCCGCAGCGTGTCGGCGGGGACGGTCGTGCTCGGCTCGCTCGGCGCCTCCCGATCGATCTCGGGCGTCTCGTCGTCCGGCTCCTCCAGCGTGCCGAGCGAGCTCTTGAGGCGCTCGTGCGCCTCGGCCACGCGCGCGTAGGCGTCGGCCGCGATCCGGCCGGCCTCCTCGGCCGACACGAGCCCCTCGCCGGCGAGCCGGTCGGCGTAGACCTTGCGCACGGGCGGATGGCGCTTGATGAGCTCGTACATGAGTGGGTGCGTGTACGCGGGCTCGTCCTGCTCGTTGTGGCCGAAGCGGCGGTAGCCGATCAGGTCGATCAGCGCGTCCCGGTTGAACTGCTCCCGGAACGCCATCGCCAGCCGGACGGCGGAGACGCAGGCCTCGACGTCGTCGGCATTGACGTGGATGATCGGGATGTCGAAGCCCTTCGCCAGGTCGGAGGCGTAGCGGGTCGAGCGCTCCTGGCCCGGGTCGGTGGTGAAGCCGAGCTGGTTGTTGGCGATCACGTGCAGCGTGCCGCCCGTGGAGTAGCCGTCGAGGCCCTGAAGGTTGAGCGTCTCCGCCACGACCCCCTGGCCCGTAAAGGCGGCGTCGCCGTGGATCAGGACGGGCACGACCGCGTTCGGGTCGTGCCGGAGCTGCGCACCCTCCCGGTTCGCCTGATCGGCGCGGGCGCGCCCCTCGATCACCGGGTTCACGTACTCGAGGTGGCTCGGATTCGGCGACAGCGTGACCGTCACCTGCCTCGCGTCGCGCGTCTCGTAGGTGCCCGACGCGCCGTAGTGGTACTTGACGTCGCCCGTGCCGCCCACGGGCGCGGCCGTGCCCTCGGCCAGCATCTGCTCGCCCTCGAACTCGACCAGGATCGACTCGTAGGGGCGCCCGACCGTGTGCGCCAGCACGTTCAGCCGCCCCCGGTGCGCCATGCCGAGCACGACCTCGCGCGCTCCCGCGCGGACGCTCAGCTCGATCGCCTCGTCGAGCATCGGGACGAGTGCGTCGAGCCCCTCGATCGAGAACTGCTTGCGGCCGAGGAAGGCCTTGTGGAGATAGGTCTCGAGCGCCTCGACCTCGGACAGGCGCTCGAGCAGGCCGCGCTTCTCGTCCGACTCGAGCGGCGTGCGGAAGGCGCGCGTCTCGATCGCCTGCCGCAGCCAGACGCGCTCGTCGTGGTCCGAGATGTGCTCGATCTCGTAGGCGATCGTCCCCGTGTAGGTCTCGCGCAGCCGCGGCAGCGCCTCGGCGAAGGTCTCGCCCGGCACCGCCACGCGCAGGATGGAGGCGGGGATGCGCCGCATGAGCTCCGACGTGAGGCCGACGGTGGCCGGGTCGAGCGCGGGATCGCTGACCGGCTCGGAGCCGAGCGGGTCGAGCCGCGCGGCGAGGTGGCCGAAGGTCCGGTGCGCCTTGACGAGCGCGTTGGACGCCTGGACGCCCTGCAGCAGCGAGATGTCGGGCTCCGGCTCCGGGCGCGCGCCGGCTGGCACGCGCATCACCTCGGTGACGGGCGAGGCGGTGCTGGCGGCCGCCGGCTCGGGCGCCGGCGCGCCGATCCCGAGCGACTCGAGGATCGCCTCGTAGAAGCCGTCCGCGCCCTGCAGCAGCTCGTCGATCCGGCGCAGGAACGAGCCCGACTCGGCGCCCTGGATCACCCGGTGGTCGTAGGTGCTCGTCATCGTCATCACCTTCGAGACGCCGAGCTCCTCGAGCTTGGGCGGATCGACCTGCGCCAGGCCGGGTGGGTAGCCGATCGCCCCGGTGGCGACGATCGTGCCCTGCCCGGGCATCAGCCGCGGCACGGAGGCGACGGTGCCGAGCCCGCCCGGGTTGGTGAGCGTGATGTTGGCGCCCTGGTAGGCCTCGGGAGGCAGCGAGTTGTCGCGCGCGCCGGCCACCAGCTCGTCGTAGCGGGCGGTGAAGTCGGGGAACGAGAGCGCGTGCGCGTCGCGGACGACCGGCACGGTGAGCGAGCGCGTGCCGTCGCGGCGCTCGACGTCCACGGCGAGCCCGAGGCTCACGCCTCCCGGGTCCACGCGCTGCGGCGCGCCGTCGCGCTCGGCGTAGGAGTGCGCCATCACGGGCCAGTCGCGCGCCGCGGCCTGCACGATCGCCCATGCCACGAGGTGCGTGTACGACAGCCTCCGCCCGGCCGCCTTGAGCGCGCGCCGGCGCTCGTCGAGGCCGTCGACCGGCACGGTGCGGAAGCTCGTGGCCTTCGGTAACGAGCGGCTCTCGTTCATGAAGCGCGCGCGCGTGGCGGCCGGGCCGCGGAGCGGGCTGACACGG